>NZ_JAMYOU010000007.1:0-206351 GCF_040319995.1 Mesorhizobium sp. M0815
CCCCCACCACTATCACCGCCACGCACGATGTCCACGCCACCCCCCCCCCCCCCACGGCGATGTCTGCAAACTCACCAACCTCGGTTGCGCCGCCCCACGGTGCGCCTTGCGCCGGCGTTCTATTGACGGGCCTCGCGAGGCCCGTCAGTCTGAGTCCAAAACGGCTCACCGGCTGCTGTCAGGCGTGATGAATTATTCCGACCCATCCATCGTTGCATCCACGGACGCTCCGTTCCTGAGCCTCAACGGTGTGCGCAAGACCTATCCCGGCGTTGTCGCGCTGGACGGGTTCTCGATCGAGGTCAGGCCCGGCGAGGTCATCGGCCTGGTCGGCGAAAACGGCGCCGGCAAATCGACGCTGATGAAGATCCTCGGCGGCGTCACCAGGCCGGACACCGGCACCATCATTGTCGATGGCGCCGCCCATGACGGGCTGACTGTCGAGGCCAGCATCGGTTCGGGCATCGCCTTCGTCCACCAGGAACTCAACCTGTTCGAAAACCTCGACGTTGCCGCCAATATCTTCTTCGGCCGCGAACCGCTGCGCGCCGGCCCGCTCAAGCTGGTCGACCGCGCCAGGCTGCGAGCGCTGGCGGCGCCGCTGCTCAAACGCGTGGGCGCCAATTTCTCGGCCGATACGCCGGTATCGGCGCTGTCGCTGGCCCAGCAGCAAATGGTCGAGATCGCCAAGGCGCTGTCGATCAAGGCAAGGCTGGTTATCCTCGACGAGCCGACCTCGAGCCTGCCGATCGCCGAAACCGACAAGCTGCTTGGTGTCATCAAGGCGCTGAAGGCAGACGGCATCAGCGTCATTTTCATCTCACACCGCCTGCACGAGGTCGAGCGCGTCGCCGACCGCGTCGTCGTGCTCAGGGACGGCATGCTCGCCGGAACTTTGCCGAAGAGCGCCATCAATCACGACCAGATGGTCAAGCTGATGATCGGCCGCATGCTCAAGGAGAGGGAGAAGGCCGCAGAATCGGCGCGCCCGCCGGGCTCTGTCGCGCTGTCGGTCAAGGCCATTCGCACCGCCGCCTATCCCGACCGGCCCGTCGACCTCGACGTCAGGCATGGCGAGATCCTCGGCCTTGCCGGTCTCGTCGGCTCCGGTCGGACGGAGCTGGCGCGCGTGCTGTTCGGCATCGACAAGAGCTTTGGCGGCTCGTTCCAACTTGACGGAAAAGATCGGGTTCTTGGTTCGGCCGCGGACGCAGTGGCCAACGGTATTTTCCTCGTCCCGGAAGACCGCAAGCTGACCGGCATCCTGCTCGATCTGTCGATTGCCCAGAACATCTCGCTGCCCAATCTGCCGGCGCATTCGCGGCGCTCGCTGGTCTCGGCCAGCGCCGAGGCCGCCACCGCCGAGAAACAGAAGACCGATCTGGGCATCAGGGCGCCCTCCGTGCAGACGCGTACCGGCACGCTGTCGGGCGGCAACCAGCAAAAGGTCGTGCTGGCCAAATGGCTGGCGATGAAGCCGAAGGTGATGATCCTCGACGAGCCGACACGCGGCATCGACATTGGCGCCAAGGCCGAGATCTACGGGCTGATGCGGGCGCTGGCCGATGCCGGCGTCGCCGTGCTGATGATCTCCAGCGACATGGAGGAGGTGATCGGTGTTTCCGACCGCATCGCCGTCATGCATGAAGGCCAGATCTCCGGCATTCTCGACAAGGAACGGTTCAGCCAGGAAAACGTGCTGCTGCTGGCGGTCGGCAAGCAGCCGAAATAGTTCGCCGGCATTGGGAGACGACGATGAGCAAGAAAGATCTCGGCCTGCTGATCCTGATCCTGGCGGTCGGCGCGGTGGTAGCGATCATCAACCCGCGCTTCCTGCTGCCGATCAATCTCGCCAACACCTCGAACCTGATCGGGTTGTTCGGCATCCTGTCGATCGGCCAGGCTTTCGTCATCATCACCGGCGGCATCGAATTGTCGGTCGGCTCGGTGGTTGCGCTGCTCGGCGTGCTGTTCATCGACTTCATCGCCACGCGCGGCATGGCCTGGCCGGTCGCCCTGCCGCTGATCCTGGTGCTCGGCGGCATCATCGGGCTGGCGCATGGCTGGCTGATCACCCGGCTCAAATTGCAGCCTTTCGTGGTGACCTTGTGCGGCCTGCTGATCTATCGCGGCGTGGCGCGCTTCTATACCGCCGACGGCACCGCCGGCTTTGCCTTCGGACAGAACTTCCCGGAACTCGAGTTCCTGACGGCGGGGCGGTCCTGGGGCGTGCCGAACAGTTTCATCGCGCTGATCGTCATCGCCGTCGTCATGTGGGTGGTGCTGCACCGTTCGGTGTTCGGGCGATATCTCTACGCCATCGGCAAGAACGAGGAAGCGGCGAAATATTCCGGCATCCGCACCGGCCGCATCGTCATGGCCGCCTATGTCATCTGCGGCGTGCTGACGGCGCTGTCGGCTATCTATTTCGCCATGTACACACGCTCGATCTCGCCGGCGAGCCACGGCCAGTTCTACGAGCTCTACGCCATCGCGGCAGCGGTGCTCGGCGGCTTCTCGCTGCGCGGCGGCGAAGGCTCGCTGATCGGCGTCCTGCTCGGCACGGTGCTGCTGCAGGAGTTGCAGAACCTCGTCAACCTGCTCGGTATCCCGTCCTCGCTCAACTTCGCCGTGATGGGCGGGGTGATCCTCATCGGCGTTCTGGTCGACCAGCAATGGGGCGTGTTCAGGGCGCGGCGGCGGATGCTGGAAGCCACCCGCAAGGGCGTGGCGGGTGCTGCCGCGGAATGACGCAAAAATAGCTGGATGAAATACGCCGACTGCCATTGGCAGGCATGAAAAGGTCAGCCTGAGCTTCGCGACAGCAATTCAGGTTAATCTCTATTTGGAACGAAACCCGTATCTGAGCGTTTATTTAAGCTTTGCTACGCGGAGGCGTCCCATGCCCATGAATCCAGTAAGTACCGCAAAGGTAGGAACTCACCCCCTCCACCCGATGCTGATACCTTTTCCTGTCGCGTTTCTTGTCGGTGCCTTTGTCACCGACCTGGTTTTCTGGGGGACTGCCGACGCCTTCTGGGCACGGGCATCGATGTGGCTGATCGGGGCAGCTATCGTAATGGCGCTTCTCGCTGCCACAGCCGGTTTCATCGACTTTCTCAACGAGCCGCGCATTCGCGCCTTGTCCGACGCCTGGTACCACATGCTGGGCAACTTGACCGCGGTCGTTGTGGCACTGATCAATTTCTACCTTCGCTATGCCCAAGGCGCCGAGGCCGCGGTCCGACCGTGGGGCGCGCTGTTGTCGTTCATAGTGGTCTGCATACTGCTGTTCACCGGCTGGAAGGGCTGGGAGATGGTCTATCGGCATCACGTTGCAGTTCTGGATACACCGGCGGATGCACCAGCGAAGCCTTCGACAACCACTAGCACGGATACTCATCACGCTGGTCGGGACCGGCACGCCGCATGAGGCCATGATCCCGAACAGTGGATACCGGTTTCCAAAAAGATATGGGTTAGACAAGTAGCGCCCATCCCGAATGCATCGGATGGGCGCTCCTTAGATGAGGCCCGACATGTCGGAGAAGGCCATGGCCTTGCGCAGCACCTCGGTGAAGCGCTCGCCGGCGGCTTCACGAGGGCCGCTATTGTCGATGGAGGTGACGCCCGGTCCGGACAGCGCCACATTGGCGCTGCGCGCCAGCCGTGCCAGCACTTCGCCGCGCGACTCGCGCCCGCGCAAGGCCAGCCGCTCGGCCAGGATCTCCGGTGCAGCCGTGATCTCGACGATAGCCAGATTGGCGTAGCAGTCCCGCAGCGTCGGGATGATCGCGCGCGAGACGTTGGCGATCGCGACACGGCCGTTGGAGACTGACCAGTCGACTTCGGCCGGGATGCCATAGCGCAGGCCATGCGCCTCCCAGGAAATCGCGAAGGCGCCATCCGCTTCGGCCTCGACGAAGGCAGCGTCGGCTAGCGTATCGTGATCCTCGGTGGCCGCATCGCTCGGCCGGGTGATCACCCGGCGAACGAACTCCAGTCGGCTCTCGTCGGCAAACATGGCGCGCGCATAGCCGATCACCGTGTCCTTGCCGGCACCGCTCGGTCCGACGACGGCGACGAAGACACCGTCGCGGATTGGAAATCCCGCGGCGGACAATTCACGCTCGACCGATGCCGACACCATCATGCGACCCGCCGTCCCTGCCGCCACACCGTGCGGACAACCGGGACGTGATCGTCGACGCGCACGCGAACCAGATCGGCGCGCCGGCCGGGCTCGATGACACCGCGATCGGTGAGGCCGACCGCCTCGGCCGGGTTCTTCGACACCATCGCCACTGCCTGAGGCAACGAGATGCCCTCGACCACGTCGCCGAGGAAAAAGGCCGACTGGATCAGGCTGAACGGAATGTAGTCCGATGACAGGATATCGAGCAGGCCGTCGCCGGCCAGTGTGCGGGCCGAGACATTGCCCGAATGCGAAGCGCCGCGCATGACGTTCGGCGCGCCCATCAAAACGCCGAGCCCTGCCTCTTTCGAAGCCCGAGCCGCCTCCTCGGTGGTCGGGAACTCGGCGACACGGACGCCTTGCTCGATCGCTTCATCGACATGGCTGACGGTTGCGTCGTCATGGCTGGCGAGCACGATACCGCGCTCTTTGCAGGCAGCGGCGATGAAGCTGCGGTTCGGGCTCGAGTTCTTCGCCGATTCCGCCATCCGCTTTTCGCAGAATTTCTGGAAATCGCGGTCGGTCAGCTTCAGCTTGCGCTGGTAGTAATACGCATAGGTTTCGAGATCGACGAATTGCCGCTGTCCCGGCGCGTGGTCCATCAGCGACGCCAGCCTGACCCGCTCGTCGCCGTCGAAATTGGCGAAGGCTGTGAGGCAGTCCGGCGCCGAAACCTCGCAGCGCAGATGGATGAAATGGTCGGCCCTGAGCCGGTCCTGCTGGACGCTGTCCTCAATCGCCTCGGCCAGCTTGCGTATGTCGGCCGCTGTCAGGTCGGCGTCCTCGTCCATGCCGACGCGCAAGGCGTCGAGCACGGTGGTGATGCCGGCGGTTGCCACCTGCGCGTCATGGGCGAGCACCGCGGCGATCGGGTTCCAGCGCACTTTCGGCCGTGGCGCGTAATGGCCTTCGAGATGGTCGGTGTGGAGCTCGACCAGCCCAGGGATGATGAAGTCGCCGCCCATGTCCTTGCCGCTGCGGCCAGCGCCGGGAGCAATGTCGGCGATCACGCCGTCGCGCAGCACGATCGACCCTTCGACGATCTGGTCGGCAAGCACGATGCGGGCGTTGTCAAGAACGGTCTCGGCGGTCATTTCAGGCAGTCCTCGGAGCATTTTGCAGCCAACTGAAAATGGATTGGCGTCGCACAATGCGGTTAAAGCAAATAGTCATCTCAGGCAGTTCTTCTGGCCGGGCGCCCGAGCGCGTGATGGGACAGCACCATGAACGGCGCACCCGGCTCAGTTTCGACAAACAGCGTCAGCGCGTCCACCGGCACCGGCCGTTGCAGCACGTCCGCAAACAGGCTGTCGATTGCTCGGCGAAGACGAGGGCTTTCCTGTGACGACACCCGGCCGGACAGGGTCATATGGAAACGAAACGTCTCGAAGACATAGGGGTAGCCCCATTGGCAGAGATTGCGGAACTCATCGGGCTTCAGCGAGTCGGGGCTGCGGCGTTCAATCTGCGCGTCTGTCAGCGGCGCGCGAAAGCGGTCGAAGCCGCGCACCACATCATCGGCGAAACGGTTGAGCCCCGGCAGCGGTGCTTCCGGCACGAGCGCGAAAAAGCTGTCGATTTGGCTGACGACGAGACGCGGGCCCGTCACCACCGGCGTCGCCTCGGCAAAATCGTCGAGTGCGGCGCGAAGCGAGGCCTCCGTCTCGTTTGAAGCCAGCCGGAAGGGCGCCTTCAGCGTCGCATGAAAGCCGTAGCGGCGCGCCGAGGCGGTATGGAAGGCAACTTCCGCTGCCGACAACTCGCCCACCGCCTCGACCGGCCTCGTGGCGGCACCGAAGGGATCACGGCCGAGCCAATTGGCGGCGATCCGCGCCAGCGGTTCGTCCTGCAGGGGGGTGAAATAGATCGCGTAGCGCATCGAAGTTCCTCGTCAGCCCCGCTGCCATAGGCGATTTGCATGACGAAATGACGAAGCTTTGCAGCGTTTTCGGTAACAAACGACACAGCCTGGTCATTAGCCGACGATTTTTTCGGCTTGGACCAGCGGTTGAGAAGCGAAGGGGAAACGGTCAGGCCATCAGCCATTCGTGCTCGGGCGCGTTGTGGAATTTCCACGTCCGCTTCGGTCCGGCCATGACGTTGAGATAATAGAGATCATAGCCGTGGCAGGCGGCGCAGGGGTGATAACCCTTGGGTACCAGCACGACGTCGCCGTCCTCGATCGCCATCGCCTCGTCGAGCGAACGAGAGCCGTTCTGGTCGGCATCGGTGTAGACGCGCTGGAAAGCAAAGCCCTGCGGCGGATTGAGGCGGTGGTAATAGGTCTCTTCGAGATAGGATTCGGCCGGCAGATTGTCCTGGTCGTGCTTGTGCGGCGGATAGCTCGATGTGTGGCCGCCGGGCGTGATGACCTCGACCACCAGCAGGGAATCGGCCGGCTCGCCCTCCGGCAGGACGTTGGTGACGTAGCGCGTGTTGGTGCCTTTGCCGCGGGTCTCCTGGCCGAGATCCTTCGGCGCAATGATGCGGACCGGCAGACCGCCGCCAAGCGCCGGCGCCGAGCACACGGCGAGTTCGAGATCGGTATCGGCGCTCACCGACCACTCCGAGCCCTGCGGCACATAGACCGACCACGGCTTGCCCTCGAACGGCGACATGCGTTCGCCCAGGAGCCCGAGATCCTTGCCGCCGGCCTTGACCTTGCCCTTGCCGGTGACGAATACCAGACAGACCTCACGATCCGCGGTTTGCCCGGAAGCGGTGTCGCCGGGCCTCAGCCGATGCAGATCGAAGCCGACATAGGTCCAGCCGGCGTTTTGCGGCGTCACATGGGCTATGCGGCCGTGGCCCTTATTGGCTTTGACGAGCAGCTTCGACATGGTCATTCCTTCGGTTTGGCGTTTGCCGATGGCTTGTCTTCGTCGGCCGGTTTGTAGAGGTAGAAAAACTGCCAGACCGCATAGCCGGCGAAGCCGAGCGCGATCACGCCCCAGAACGGCGTGCCGGTAGCGAATTCGATCACCGACCAGACCAGGCAGACCGCGACAATGGCGACGCGCCGCCACAAAGGCCGGAAAAACGGGTGCTCGGAGTCTTTCATCGGATAAACGCCGGCATCGGGTCAGCCCTTCCTCGCGAACTCTCAAGCATTGGGAAAGCCCAGTGTCTCAACCGTATAGCCGGCCGCCGTCATCACCCGCATCAATTCCTTGTAGCCGACCTGTGCCATCTTGAGTGGCGGGTTCTTCTTCGGATCCTGCTCGGCCTCGACCACGAACCAGCCTTCATAGCCGTGGTTGGCGAGCCTCTGGACGATGGCGCCAAAATCCAGCGATCCATCTCCCGGCACGGTGAAGGCACCAAGTGCTACCGCGTCGAGGAAGGATTGCTTGTTGCGATCCAGCTTTTGGATCACCTGCATGCGTACGTCCTTGACATGCACGTGGTTGATGCGCCGGTGGTGGTTGTCTATCGCGCGCAGCACATCGCCGCCGGCAAAGGCCAGGTGACCGGCATCGAGCAGCAGCGGAATGCCCTCTCCCGAATAGCGCATGAAAGCGTCGAGCTCCGGCTCGGTCTCGATCACCGCCGCCATATGATGATGGTAGGAGAGCGGCATGCCTTGCCCGGCACACCATTCGCCGAACTCGGTTAGCCGCCTAGCGTAGGCTTTCATCTCATCGTCCGACAGCCTCGGCTTGATGGCAAGCGGTTTCGAGCGGTCGCCCTGGATGGAACGGCCGACTTCACCATAGACGATGCAGGGCGCATTCACCGCCTTGAACAGGTCGATCATCGGCTGGATACGAACCTTGTTCTTCGCCATGTCTTCGTCGACCAGCGTCCCGGAGAACCAGCCGCCGCACAGCGTCACGTCGGCCTCTTTCAGGATCGGCAGCATGATCTCCGGATCGTTGGGAAAGCGGCGGCCCATTTCCATGCCGGTAAAGCCAGCCGAGCGCGACTGGCGCAGGCACTCCTCCAGCGACACATCATCGCTGAGTTCGGCAAGATCGTCGTTCCACCATGCAATCGGGGACATGCCCAGTTTGGCTTTCAAGTCGTCACTCCAATTTCTGACATTCGAGGCGGCGTTGGCGGGCGCGTTAAAACCGCCGCCCGCTCAGCGCTTCCTCATATTTCTTGCGCGCCGCGTTCACTTGCGGCCGTGCCGAGACTTCCGGCACTGCGACATCCCACCAGCTTCCACCGGCCTCGGTCGAAGCCAGCGGGTCGGTGTCGATGACCAGCACGGTCGTTCGCGTATTCTTCTTCGCTTGCGCCAGGGCCGTTTCCAGCCCGGCGATCGACGCCACTTTTTCGGCAATCGCACCCATGCTTGCAGCATGCGCGGCGAAGTCGATCTCGGGCAAGGTCTCGTGACGAGCGTCCTTCAGCAAATTGTTGAAGTTGGCGCCGCCGGTCGCCATCTGCAGCCGGTTGATGCAGCCATAGCCGCGGTTGTCGAGCAGCACGATGGTCAGCTTGAGGCCGAGCATCACCGACGTAGCGACCTCGGAATTGAGCATCAGGTAGGAGCCGTCGCCGATCATCACCACAACCTCCTCGTCGGGCTTGGCCATCTTGCCCCCAACCCCGCCGGCGATTTCGTAGCCCATGGTCGAGAAGCCGTATTCGGCATGATAGGAGCCGGGCGCGCCCGCCTGCCATAGCTTGTGCAATTCGCCGGGCAAGCCGCCGGCGGCATGGAGCAGTACCACGCCGGAGCCCATGGCGCGCTGTACGGCGCCGATCACCTGCGCGTCGGACGGATAGGCGGCATTGGTCGACGCCGTCACCTTGCCGGCATCCGCCTGCCAGTCCTTCTTGCCGCTGATCGCATTGTCGGTCCAGCCAGAAGGAGCTTTCCAGCCTTTCAGCGCCGCACCGAGTTCGGCGAGCCCTTCAGCCGCATCGGCGACCAGCGGCAGCGCCTGGTGCTTTCCGGCATCGAAAGGCTGGACGTTGAGCCCGATCATGGTCTTGCCGGAATTCTTGAACAACGCCCAGGAGCCAGTGGTGAAATCCTGCAGCCTGGTGCCGACGGCAAGCACGACGTCGGCCTCTTCGGCCAGCCTGTTGGCAGCCGAAGTGCCGGTAACGCCGACCGCCGCCATGTTCAGCGGATGATCGTCGGGCAGCGAGGATTTGCCGCCTTGCGTCTCGCACACCGGAATGCCAGCGTCTTGCGCCAGCTTCGCCAATTCATCCGACGCTTGCGAATAGAGCACGCCACCGCCGGCAATCACCAATGGCTTCTTCGCGCTCTTCAGCGCCGCCACTGCAGCTGCTAACTCTTGGCGGTCCGGGCGCGCTCGCCGCTGGGTCCAGAGCCGCTCGGCAAAGAAACTCTCGGGATAATCATAGGCCTCGGCCTGCACGTCCTGGCACAGCGCCAGCGTTACCGGGCCACACTCAGCCGGATCGGTCAGCACCTGCATGGCGCGGTTGAGCGCCGGCATGATCTGCTCCGGCCGGGTGATGCGGTCGAAATAGCGCGACACCGGCCTGAGGCAGTCATTGACCGTCGCCGTACCGTCGGAAAAATCCTCGGCTTGCTGCAGGACGGGATCGGGAATGCGATTGGCGAAGACGTCGCCGGGCAGAAACAGGACAGGCAACCTGTTTACATGCGCAAGTGCTGCCGCCGTCACCATATTCAGCGCGCCAGGGCCGATCGAACTGGTCGCCGCCATGAAGCGGCGGCGGAAATTGGACTTGGCATAGGCGATCGCCGCATGCGCCATCGCTTGCTCGTTATGGGCACGGAACGTCGGCAATTCGTCGCGGACCTGGTAGAGCGCCTCGCCGACGCCGGCGACATTGCCGTGGCCGAAGATTGCCCAGACGCCGCCGAAGATCGGCACTTTCTTGCCGTCGATCTCGGCCATCTGTTGGGCAAGAAAGCGGGTCAGCGCCTGCGCCATCGTCAGGCGGATTGTCTTGGTCATGTCGTTTTCCTCCGCAGTCCTTATGCCGCGCCTTCTTATGCTGCTTTGCGGCCGCGCACGGCAAGCCATGCCTCGGTCAGCCTCTCGAAGCGCGACGCCATGTCGGCAACCGCCTCATCGTCCGACATCTTGCCGGCAAGCCATTGTTCGGCCGCGTTGATGAAGATGGTACGGCCGACAGCGAAACCCTTGACGATGGGCGCCTTGGCGGTGGCGGCGAAGGCCGCTTCCAATTCGTCCTGCGGTGCTTCCAAACCCAGCAGTACAATCCCGCGGCACCACGGATCGTTCTTCAGGATCACCGCCTCGATCTTTGCCCATGCGCCGGTCGATGCCTGCGGTTCGAGCTTCCACCAGTCGGGCTTGATGCCGAGTGCGTAGAGTTCCTCAAGCGCCCGCGGGATGGTCATGTCGTCGAGCTTGCCGTGCTTGCCGGCTATGATCTCGACCAGAAGTTCTCTCCCCACTTTCCGCGCGGCCTCGAACAAAGCGCGCAGTTTCTGCTGCTGTTCGCTCTTCAGCGCCGCGGGATCGTCGGGATGATAGAAGCACAGGCATTTGATGCAGTGGTCGACCGGCCATTCGGTCAGTTGCGAGCCTATGTCTTGCGAGAACTCGAAGCGAAGCGGCCGCGAACCCGGCAACTCGACCGGCCGGCCGAGCCAGGCGAAGGAATGGTGGGCGAATTCGAACATCGCCTCGCGCCCGTATTTTTCGTCGAGCAGCATGCCATAGCCGCCGCGGCCAGCCGCGACCTTTGCCGCAGCCTTGACCGTCAGCACCTTGAAAGCCGGGATTCGCGACGGATCGGCGCCGGCCTTTGCCGCGACGTCCTCCAGCTGGACGCGGTGGTCGCAGGCGAACGCCATCAGAGAGGGGATGTCGCGCCGGCGCGTGGTCGCCCAATGGATGTGGTTGATCGCCTCGTCCTTGCGCAGCGCCAGATGCTTGCTGCCGTTTTTCAGGAAGAACTGCAATTCCTCGAAAGTCGGGTATTCAGGTGCGCAGAGCAGCCGCGATACGGCAAAGGCGCCGCAGGCATTGGCCCAGGTCGCGGCCGTCGCCAGGCTTTCCTCGCCGAGCCAGCCGCGCAGGAAGCCCGACATGAAAGCGTCGCCGGCGCCGAGCACATTGTAGACCTCGATCGGAAACCCCTTGCCGACGATACCGTCCTCGAGATCGTCGCTGATCGGCCCGTCATAGACGATGCAGCCCATGGCACCGCGCTTCAGCACTATGGTCGCCGTCGACAGCGAGCGGATGGTTTTCAGCGCGCTCAGGCAATCGTCTGCGCCGGAGGCGATCATGATCTCCTCTTCGGTGCCGACGATGAGATCGCAGTCGGGCAGCACCGTCTTCAACTGCGCCGAGACGCGGTCGGATTTCACATAGCGCTCGAAGCCTTCGGCATGGCCGGCGAGGCCCCACAGGTTAGGGCGGTAGTCGATGTCGAACACCACCTTGCCGCCCTTGGCCTTCATGACACGGATCGCCTTGCGTTGCGCGGCGTCGCTGTTGGGCCGTGAAAAATGCGTGCCGGTGACGACGACCGCGCGTGCTGAAGCAATGAAGGCCTCATCGATATCGTCTTCCGAAAGCGCCATGTCGGCGCAATCGCTGCGATAGAAGATCATCGGCGAGACGCCCTCATCCTCGACCGACAGCAGCACCAGGGCGGTCAGCCGCTCCGGATCGGTCTTGAGGCCTTGGACCGAAACGCCCTCGCGGGTCAGCTGCTCGCGGATGAAGCGGCCCATCTGCTCATTGCCGACGCGGGTGAGCAACGCCGAGCGCAGGCCGAGCCTGGCAGTGCCGACCGCGATATTGGCTGGACAGCCGCCGACCGACTTGGCAAAGGAGGTGATATCTTCCAGGCGCGAGCCGATCTGCTGGCCGTAGAGATCGACGGACGCACGGCCGATCGTGATGATGTCGAGCGGCGCATGTCTCGCTTCCACGGCTTCGCCCATTCGAACCTCCCATCGGCTTTGTTGTCTTGGGTAACACGCGCGAGCGGCAGCGTGGCGCCGGTAATATGAAATAATAATTCCAATCCATAGTCAATATGGAACGAGCATTCCCAAGGCCGAAAAGTGCTCTGCAAAGGCCGGCGCGGTGAGAAACTTTGAAGTCAGACGAACGTCAAGCGTCTGCCGCTGAAACCAGCTGATTTACCAAGGAAGCGGGCCGTCATCGTTGAAGTACCCGGCGGTCGGGCCATTGGCGTCCAGGGTCGCCAGGTGAATGACGATCTCGGCTGCCTGCTGCACCGTGCGCTGACCTTTATACCCATTGAGATCGGTGGCGGTATAGCCGGGCGCCGCGGCGTTGACCTTGATGCCCTGGAGCGCGAGCTCCCTGGCGAAGCCCACGGTGATGGCGTTCAAGGCTGTCTTGGAGCTGCCGTAGCCCATCATATTGACGGCGTGATTCGCGGTGGCGGGATCGAGCGCCCGGCCGATGGACCCGGTGGAGCTGCTCACCATCACGATACGGGCAGCAGGTGCTGCCAGCAGCAGCGGCAGGAATGCCTGTGTCACGCGGATCGGGCCGAAGACATTGACGTCGTAGGTGGCCTGGATGTCGGCGATCCGCTGCTGGCTCGGCGGCAGGTCGTAATTGATGGCGACGCCGGCGTTGTTCACCAGCACGTCGAGGCAGGGGCTGGCCTGCCCGAGCGCCTTGGCTGCCGCCTTCACACTGTCATCCCTCGTGACGTCCAGCTCAAGCCACTCTGCGTCGAGGCCTTCCGCGCACAATGCCTGCGCCGCCGCCATGCCGCGTTCGGCGCTCCTGGCGCCGAGCCAGACCTTGAAGCCCATGGTCGCCAGTCGCCGGGCGATTTCGCGGCCTATACCCTTGTTGGCGCCGGTCACCAGCGCGGTCTTCGAAGTCGTCATTTCGGTCTCTCCATTTTTCTTGTGGAAGACCCACAAATGGCGCGAGGCAGCGGGCGCCGCGCGCCGGAAATTCTCAGGCTCTTGCCTAATCCTCTCACGCTGTTGCGCGGCCAGCGTGAATGCGCGATGCTGGCGCAATGAACGAGGCGCTGCAGGAGTTGATCGAGATCGCCGGCCGCCATGCGCGCGGGCGACGAACAAGAACGGCGGTTCCCCGCGTTTCGATCGGCTGCAGCGAAGTCGCCACGGCACCATTGCCGGGTGTGTGGGGGTCGGGGATCTTATTCGTATTGCAGGGCGCAAAGACGGTCCTGATCGGCTCCCGGGCTCTTCGTTACAAGCCGGCCAGCTATTTCATCTACACTGTCGAGACGCCCACTATCAGCCAGATAGTCGAAGCGAGCGCGGCGCGTCCTTATCTGGCCATTGGCTTGACCCTTGACCTGCAAGCCGTCGCCGCGCTCCTCGTCGAGCACGCGCCAGCCCTCGGTGGCGACAGTTTCTTCTCCACCACTCCCGTTGATGACGATCTGCTCGACGCGTTGCGTCGAATGATGCGGTTGCTTGACCGGCCAGCGGAGATTCCCGTGCTCGCGACCATGCTCGAGCGGGAGATGCTGTTTCGGCTCCTGCAAGGCCCCCAGGGCGGAAAGCTTCGTGAACTTGCGCGCGCCGATGGCCATCTGTCCCGGATCGGCAGGGCGATCGCCTGGATCCGTTCGCACCCCCATCAGCCGGTCCGGGTCGGCGATCTGGCCGAGATCGCCCATATGAGCAGTGCTGCGTTTTATCGTCACTTCAAGGCGGCGACGGCCATGAGCCCAATCCAGTATCAAAAGCAAATCCGCTTGCTGGAAGCCCGCCATCTGCTGATTGCTCAGCCGGGCAACGTGGCGCGTGTCGCCTTCGCTGTCGGCTATGAGAGTGCTTCCCAGTTCAGCCGGGAGTATGCCCGCCAGTTCGGGTCGCCGCCTGCCCGCGACGCAGCGCGGCTTTTGGCAGAAGGCGAAACGGCAATAGAGGTGATCTAGGCCTTGCGCTTGCGGCCGCTATCGCGCCGCTTCTCGCCGACGGCAACGGTCAGCGCCATGGCCAAAGCCATCGTCGCCGACAGCGAGCGGAAGCCGGCGAAATCGGCCTCGGCGACCTCGAACCAGACCCTGGCGAATTGGGCGAGCGGCGAAAAAGAGCTGTCGGTGATCGCCACGATCGGCACGCCTTGCTCCGAAATGACGCGCGCCTCCTCGATGGTGGCAGGGGCATAGGGCGAAAAGCTGATGGCGATGACGGCATCCCTTGGAGAGGCAAAGCCGATCATCTCCGCGTTCAGGCCGGCGGCCGATTCGATCAGCTGGTTGCGGATCTTGAGCTTGCCCAACGCATAGGCGATATAGGAGGCGACCGGGTAGGAGCGCCGCTTGGCCAGCACATAAATGGTTTCCGCCTTGGCCAGAACGGCGATTGCGTCTTCGAAATGGTCTTCATTCAGCGTGCGCGAAATGTCGTTGAGCGAGGTGCTGGCTGCGGCGACGAAACCGTCGAAAATCGCCCGGTGCCCGGCGCCTTCCTCGGCCTTGGCGCGCAATGCCGCCAGCCTTTCATCGTAGGACGAGTTGCGCTCGCGCAGGCGCTCGCGAAACACCAGCTGCAGGCTGGTGAAACCGTCAAAGCCAAGCTGCTGGGCAAAGCGGATCAGGGTCGAAGGCTGAACACCGGCGGAGGCGGCGATGCTGGCAGCGGTGCCGAAGGCGATATCGTCGGGGTTGTCGAGCGCATAGGCGGCGATCTGGGCGATACGTTTCGGCAGGCTCTGACGCCGCTCCAGGATCGTCGCCCGCAGCGTTTCGAAATCGCGCGGCACCCGTTCGTCCATCGTCGCTCCGCCCAGGCTCATCGTCGGTTCCCTCTGTGCCCCATCATAGCGGACCTGTGCAAGAACACCATAAAAAATGAGACAAGCGTTCCATTTGCAAACAAAATGGACTAATTCATCCACACAAAATTTTGCACACAGGGAGGCAAGCGGATGGTCGGGGTAGGTCTTATCGGCACGGGCTTCATGGGCAAGTGCCACGCCATTGCCTGGAACGCGGTCGGCACCGTCTTCCCCGATGTCGACAAGCCAAGGCTGGTCCATCTGGGCGAGGTCAACGAGGACCTTGCCAAACGCCGTGCCAGCGAATTCGGCTTCGCCAAGGCCTCCGGCGACTGGCGCGCAGTCGTCGACGATCCCGACGTCGATGTCATCTCGTTGACTACGCCGAACCAGTTCCACCCGGAAATGGCCATCGCCATCCTCGAAGCCGGCAAGCATCTGTGGTGTGAAAAACCGATGGCGCCAAGTTTTGCGGAGGCGCAAGCGATGGCTGCGGCCGCGCGGAAATCCGGCAAGGTTGCCGCGCTGGGCTATAACTATATTCAGAACCCGGCGATCCGCCATATCGGCGCGCTGCTCGACGAGAAGATCATCGGCGAGGTCAACCATCTGCGTATCGAGATGGACGAGGACTTCATGGCCGATCCGGAGGCGCTGTTCTTCTGGAAGCACGAGGCGGCGTCCGGTTACGGCGCGCTCGACGATTTCGCCGTGCATCCGCTGTCGCTCATAGCGGTACTGTTCGGCCGCGTCGCCCGAGTCATGTGCGACATGGCCAGGCCCTATGCCGAACGCCGCGTCGCCTCGGGCGGGCGCCGCGCCGTCGAGACCTATGACATCGCCAGCATCCTGATGCATCTCGAAAACGGCATTGCCGGCACGTTGCTGGTCAACCGTTCGGCCTGGGGCCGCAAGGGCCGGATCGCCATCCAGATTTTTGGTTCGAAGGGCTCGATCCTGTACGACCAGGAGCGGATGAACGAGTTCCAGCTCTATCTGACAGCCGACCGACCGACGGAGCAAGGCTATCGGACAGTCCTGGTTGCCCCGCACCACAGGCCTTACGACGCCTTCCTGCCGGCGCCCGGCCACGGCCTTGGCTTTAATGACCTCAAGATCATCGAATGCCGGGAACTGTTGACGCGGCTTGCCGGCAAGCCGGCGCGGATCATCGACTTCGACGAAGGCCTGGAGATCGAGCGCACGGTGCACGCGATGGCGCGCTCGTTCGCGGAACAGCGCTGGATCGCTGTGCGGTAGTAAGCCCGGCGCTGGCTTCCCCTTCTCCCCTTGAGGGTGAAGGTGGCCGAGCGAAGCTCGGTCGGATGAGGGGTGTTGGACGGATCGCTACAGCGAAGAAATAAGCGCTTAAAATCCCTCAATATTTTACGCCGAGTTTCTTCCAGCACCCTCATCCGGCTCGGCGCTGCGTGCCGATCCACCTTCTCCCACAAGGGGAGAAGGAGAAGTGCTCAGGCGGCGCCTGAACGGCTTGATATCATGCTTCGGCGCACCGACCGGCGCCGCTCGACGGCGTCGGCAAGGCCGTGAAGCACCGTCTCGGTGGCTGCCCAGTCGATGCAGCCATCGGTGATGCTCTGGCCATAGACGAGCGGCTTGCCCGGCACGACGTCCTGCCGGCCGGCGACGAGGTTGCTCTCGATCATGACGCCGATGATGCGCTCGTCGCCTGCCGCGACCTGGCCAGCCACGTCAGCCGCCACCCCTGGCTGGTTTTCCGGCTTCTTGCTGCTGTTGGCGTGGCTGACATCGATCATCAGCCGCGGCGCCACGCCGATCCGGCCGAGTTCCGCGCAGGCAGCCGCGACGCTTGTTGCGTCATAATTGGGCTGAATGCCGCCGCGCAGGATGACGTGGCAGTCCTCGTTGCCGGTAGTCGTCGCGATGGCGCTGCGTCCGCCCTTCGTCACCGCCATGAAATGATGCGGTTGGGCGGCCGATTTCACCGCCTCGGCGGCGATCCGCAGATTGCCGTCAGTGCCGTTCTTGAAGCCGACCGGGCAGGACAGGCCCGATGCCAGTTCGCGATGGATCTGGCTCTCGGTCGTGCGCGCGCCGATCGCGCCCCAGGCGACGAGGTCGGCGATATATTGCGGGGTGGCCATGTCGAGGAATTCGGTCGCCGCCGGCAGGCCGAGATTGTTGACGGCGGCGAGCACGTTGCGGGCCATCCGCAGCCCCTTGTCGATGTTGAAGCTGCCGTCCAGGTCGGGATCGTTGATCAGGCCCTTCCAGCCGACCGTCGTGCGCGGCTTCTCGAAATACACCCGCATCACGATCTCCAGCCGGTCCGACAGGCTCTCTCGCAGCGATGCCAAGCGGCTGGCATAGTCTACGGCAGCGGCCGGGTCGTGGATCGAACAGGGGCCGACGACGACCACCAGCCGGTCGTCGGTGCCGGTCAGCACGGCATGGACAGCATTGCGTGACGCGGCAACGGTCCGCGTCGCCGTCAGTGTGCGCGGTATCTCCCGCATCACCTCGTCCGGCGTACTCAATTCCCTTATTTCCTTGACCCGAAGATCGTCTGTGGTGGTCAACACGGCTTTCTGCTCCTGATTGGGAGACCTGCCGGCTGAAACAAAAAAGCCGCCAGGTCTGGCGGCTGTTCGGATCTTGCTGCTGCAATCTTCAGATCGAGCGCAATCCTCCCGCCGCCAGCGAGCTGCTAAAGTACCAATAGGTGGCGGTCAGGTTGATCATGAGGCTCATATAGTCGAAGCCGAGGCGATTGTCACGTGTCTGATGATGCTACTGACGTAGTGGCCCAGCATGCAGCGCCGAGCGGGTTCATGCAGTCCAGGGATCGACGAGTTCAATTCCGAAGTCTTCGAAATCCTTCGTGTTACGCGTTGCCAAGGTGAGTTCCTGCGCAATCGCCGTGGCTGCAATCAGGCCGTCCATCGACGACAGACCGCGACCGCGGCGCTTCGCAAGGCCCATCAGGTCGCCCCACGCCAAGGCAACCGGTTCGTCCACCGGAAGAACTCTCTGCTCGAAGCGCTGCGGCAGGTCCCGTGCGAGCCATTCGGCCAGTGCCTCGCGTTTCCGGCCCTCGTCCATGAGGGCGACGCCGCGCTGGATCTCCGCGATCGACACGACGCTAATGAATGAGCGGTCCTCATCAAGCCCGCCCAGCCAGTCCAGAACGCGCACATCCGGCGCCGGCCTTGTCACCTCGGACAGGACATTCGTATCGAGCAGAAGCCTCACAGCGGCAGATCACGCGGTTCGTCGCGCTGGCGCTCAAGGTTGAGATCGGCGCCGCGCAGCGGCGACTCCAGCAGGAACTCCGCAAGCGTACCCTTGCGCGCGGTCTTCCGCTGCCATTCCTCGGCCGAGACGACAACCACGCTTGGCTTACCGTTTCTGGTGATCGTCTGCGGCGAAGATTGCGCGCGCTCGATAACCTCCGAGAGCCGGGCCTTTGCCCCAGCGACCGTCCAGTTAGTATCCTCTCTGGGCGCAGACGGCATTTCGACCTCCCATGACCATTCTGACTATCTTGACTATATGGGAATGGCGATACGGCGGCAACAGGGAAGGAGAGGGTTTCAGAGCCCGTGTGCCTGAGTGAGGTCGATCGGAACCGATTATGCCGGCTTTGATATTTTGGGGCATCTCGGCCACTCATGGCAAACTGCTTCTGACGCAAGGCTACACGGCTGATCCTATTCCGGTGACGCCCCCGCGATGCTCTGGTCGTAGTCGACCAGCGACCCGGTCATGACGCCGGACTGCGGGCTGATCATATAGCTGATCAATCGGGCAAGTTGCGCCGGCTTCACCAATTGGCCCATCGGCTGCGCGGCCTCGGCTTTTTCAAGCCAGTCGTCCGGCGCGTCATGCCATTTCTTCTGCACGATTGCCTCGCCCTCGGTGTCCATCCAGCCGGGCAGCACCGCGTTGCAGCGGATGCGATTGCCGCGATGGGCATTGGCGACATTCTTGGTCAGCGTCGCCAGCGCTCCCTTGCTCGATGAATAGGGCGCCAGGAACGACTGGCCGCAATGCGCCGACATCGACAGTACGTTGACGATCGAGCCCGGTGCCTGGCGCGCCAGCAGATGCGCCACCACGCCCTGCATCAGAAAAAACGGGCCGCGCACATTGGTCTGGAATATCTGGTCGAATAGATCCTCTGAGGTCTCGACCAGTGAGCCGCGAGCCGAGGTGGCGGCGGCGTTGACCAGCGCGTTGACGGTGCCGCAATGGCCAATCGCCGTTTCGACCGCACGCTTGCAGTCGGCGACTTTGGCGACATCGGCGCTGATGAAGATGGCATCGACGCCTGCCCCCTTGAGGATGGCGACAGCCTTGTCGCCCTTCTCCTTCGAGCGGCCGATCAGCGCTAGCGCCCGGCAGCCCTCATCGGCCAGCGCTTCGGCGACGGCAAAGCCGATGCCTTGTGCGCCGCCGGTGACGATGGCGCGTGTTTCGGAATTGCGACCGGCTGAACCGTTCATCGCCTTGCTCCTGTGCTTGATAGTCAGATTGTTTTGTCGAGGCGGACGGTCTTGCCTTCCTTGGCCGATTTCAGCGCCGCATCTGCCAGCCTGAGCGCCACCAGCCCGTCCTTGCCGCTCGGCGCCGCCTTCTTGCCTGACGTCGCTGCCGCGATGAAGGCAGCGATCTCGTTGGCATAAGCGTCGAGATAACGAGTCATGAAGAAATCGTGCAGCGGCGGCCGCGTATAGCCTTTCTCATTGGCGAGTTCGATCGACACCGGCCGCTGGTTCTCGGCCGCAATCATGCCTTTCGAGCCATGCACCTCGATGCGTTGGTCGTAGCCATAGGTGGCTCGGCGCGAGTTGGAGATGACGCATTGCTTGCCGGAGGCAGTTTCGAGGATGACGCTGACGCTGTCGAAGTCGCCGGCCTCGCCGATCTTTTTGTCGACCAGCACCGAAGCGTGCGCGCTGACCGCCACCGGCTCCTCGCCGAGCAGGAAGCGCGCCATGTCGAAATCATGGATGGTCATGTCGCGGAAGATGCCGCCCGAGCGGCCGATATAGTCGAGCGGCGGTGGACCGGGATCGCGCGAGGTGATGGTCACCATTTCGACTGTGCCAATCGCACCGTCGTCGATCGCCTTGCGCACGGCGGCAAAATGCGGATCGAAGCGGCGGTTGAAGCCGACCATCAGGGTGGCGCCGGCCTTGTCGACGACGGCCAGGCATTGTTCCACCCTGCCGGCGTCGAGATCGATCGGCTTCTCGCAGAAGATCGCCTTGCCCGCCCTGGCGAAGCGTTCGATCAGATCGGCATGGGTGTCGGTCGGCGTGCAGATGACGACCGCATCGATATCGCTGGCAGTTTCGATGGCATCGATGCTGCGCACTTCGGCGCCATAGGCAGAGGCCAAATCGGTCGCCGCCTTCTCGAAGGCGTCGGCAACCGCAACCAGCCTGGCCTGCGGGTTGGAGCCCACCGCACGGGCGTGGACCTTGCCGATACGGCCGGCACCGAGAAGAGCAAAGCGAAGCATGAAGAATTTCCTTTGAGAATGGTTGGAAAGAGAAGGCGTGTCAGCCCCCGTAACACGACGTTGGCCTTACGCCGCAAGTTCCGCCTGCCCGGTCTTGGCGCCGGTGATGTAGGAGACGATATCGTTGCCATCGGTATCTTGCTTGCGCAAATTGGCGACGATGCGGCCGCGCCGGAAAACGACGATGCGGTCGACCAGATCGAACACCTGACGCATGTTGTGAGAGATCAGGATCAGCGGCTCGCCATTTTCCTTCAGCGTGCGGATGATGTTTTCGACCTGCATCGTCTCCTGCACGCCGAGCGCCGCCGTCGGCTCATCCATGATGATGAGCTTGGAAGCAAAGGTCGCGGTTCTGGCAATCGCCACGCACTGGCGCTGGCCGCCCGACATGTGGCGGATGGTGTTGGAAAGGTTGGGGATCTTGACCGCTGTGCGGACCAGGGCTGCTTCGGTCGCCTTGCGCATGAACTTGCGGTCGAGGATCGAGAAGGGCCCAAGATTGAACAGCACTCTTTCACGGCCGAGGAACAGGTTCGACGGCACGTCGAGGTCGTCGGCGAGCGCCAGGTTCTGGAACACCGTCTCGATGCCCGCCTCGCGGGCTTCGATCGGCCCGGCGAAATTCACTTCCTTGCCGTCGAACGACATCCTGCCGCTGGTTCGCTGCTCGACGCCGGTGATCTGGCGCACGAAGGTCGATTTGCCGGCACCGTTGTCGCCCATGATGGCGACATGCTCGCCCTTGCGCAGCTCGAAGTTGGCACCCTCCAGCGCATGGACGCCGCCATAATACTTGGTCAGGTTTTCGGTTTTCAGGACGATGTCCGACATGATCAAGCCCTCATTGCCCGCAGGCGTTGGCGCCACTGGTCGAGAACGACTGCGCCGACGATGATCACGCCCTTGACCATCTCCTGATAATAGGCGTCGAGGCGCAAAAAGGTGAAGCCGGAGATGATGACGCCGAAGATCAGCGAGCCGATCACCGTCCCGATAATCGAGCCGCGGCCGCCCGACAGCGACACGCCACCGATGACCGCCATGGCGATCGCATCGAGCTCGTACATCACACCCATGCCGGCCTGGGCAGTGAGATTCTTCGAGCTCAACACCACGGCGGCGAGCGCGGCAAGGATGCCGGCAATGACGTAGACGAGGATCTTGTGGTTGGCGATGTTGATGCCGGACATGCGCGCGGCATCCTCATTGGAGCCGATTGCATAACAGTGCTTGCCATATTTGGTGTAGCTCAGGATCAGCTGGAACAGCACCGCCAGCGAAATGAAAATGATGACCGGCATCAGCCCCTTGCCGATGGCGGCGAAACTCTCGGTCGGAAACGAGATCGGCTGCCCCTTCGACCACCATTTGGCGATGCCGCGCGCGGTGACCATCATGCCAAGCGTGGCGATGAACGGCGGGATGCGCGTGTAGGCGATCAAGGCACCGTTGACCAGGCCGGCCAGCAGGCCGCAGCCGATTGCGACGAGCACCGGCACGATCACCGGCAGGTCGGTCCAGCCCTGGGCAATGAACATCGCCTTGGGGTTCGGGTTGCCGTTGACCGTCGCCACTTGGGCGAAGCTCATGGCTATCATCGCCGTGGCGCCGACGATCGAACCCGAGGACAGGTCGATGCCGCCGGTAATGATCACCTGCGTCACGCCGATGGCAATGATACCGACGATCGACACCTGCAGGATGATGATCTGCAGGCGCGCTTCGTTGAAGATCGCATCGATATTGTCGCGGGTATTGAACAGGAAGCTGTCGCCCAGGAAAACCCGGCCGATCAGCTCGAAAGCGCCGACCAGGATGACGAGCGCCAGGAAGACGTTGAATTCGGCCGGCCATGCGCGCCGCTTCGCATCATAGCTGAGCCCGCCGACGCCGTGAGATGTCTGTGCCAATCGTGCTTCCTCCGTCAGCCACGGTCTCCACCCGGCGCTGTTCAGGCCGAGGGGGAAAAAGCGGAGCGGCGCTGTCTTACTTTGGCGCGCCGCTCCGTATCGGACAGGTCCGCCTCAGTTCTTCTTTAGGAACTTGTCGATATTTGCCGGCGTGACCAGCTGGAACGGGATGTAGACCTTGTGCTCGACCTTCTCGCCCTTCGCTAGCTTGAGCGCAGCATCAAGCGCGCCAGCGCCCTGGCCGGCTGCGTCCTGGAACACCGTCGCATCGAGGTCGCCCGCCTGCATCGCCGCTAGCGCGTCCTGGGTAGCGTCGACGCCGCCGACGACAACCGACTTCATGTCGATATTGGCGGCCTTCATCGCCTGGATAGCGCCGATGGCGCTCTCGTCATTGTTGGCGATGACGCCGTCGAACGGCTTGCCGGTCGACAGCCAGTTGGTCATCAGGTTCTGCGCTTCTTCGCGCTTCCAGTTCGACGTCTGCTTGTCGATGATCTTGATGAAGCTGCAATCCGGCGTGGCAATCACATCATCGATGTCCTTGGTGCGCTGCACCGCGGCCTGGTTCGACAGCTCGCCCATGATCACATAGACATTGGCCTCTTTCTTGCCGGCTTCCTTGAACAGGCGGCAGACCTCCTTGGTCTCGAGCGTGCCAGAATCGGCTTCGTTCGAGGCGACGAAAGCCTGGTTTTCCGGCAGCGTGTCGACGTTGACCGGCTCGCGATTGACATAGACCAGCGGAATTTTGGCAGCGGCGGCTGCGTCCGACATCGCTTGGGTGGCCGAGGTGTCGACCGGGTTGACGATGATTGCGTCGACGCCCGAGGCGGCGAAGTTCTTGATCTGGTCGAGCTGCTTGGCGACGTCGTTCTGCGCGTCTTCCACCTGCAGCTCGACGCCGTCCATGCCCTTGGCCTGCTCGATCATGCCGTTGCGCAGCACGGTGAGAAAATTGTCGTCGAACAACGCCATCGACACGCCGATCTTGGCAGCAAAGGCGGACGAACTCATTAGCGCCGCGAACGCGACGCCCAAAAGCAGTTTTTTCATTTTATTTCTCCTCCACATTGGTGTCCGGCTGCACCGATCTACCCGGAATCCCCGATCTCGCAGGGAATTCTCTCCCGATTGCCATTTTAGTTCCGGAAGGCATTTGCCTGAAACAGATCTTCCGGAACGAAAGAACCAAAATGCTCAGTTGGTGAAATATTTATTCCATTTCGCGTGGGCGTCAAGCGAGATTTCGCCATGAGGAATGGATTTTCGGCATTTCGAGCTCTTTTAGACGAACGCTCAGGCAAGCCAGGCCTGAAAGCGTTCTGATAGATTACATCATGTCTGCCGCCAATGACCGCGACGTCAGATGTTTTCCGGCAGATAAATGTCGAAGGGCAGAAAGGTCTGACCCGGCGCATTCGCGGCGCCGGTCTCGATGGCATGCGCCATCAGCCCGACAAGCTCGCGGCAAAGCGCTGCCAGAGGCGTCGAGATCACCATCGTCAGGAAATTATCCGCCAGCGCCGCGCGGGAGTCAGGCGTGATCTCGTTGCAGACGACCGCTGGCATCTCTGCCGGCTTTGCCTCCCTCAGCGCCGAGATCGCGCCTTCCATGCCGCCACCGGCGACATAGCAGCCGGCAAGATCGGGGTGGCGGGCCAGAAGCTCGATCATTGCATCATGCGTGATCTGGTTCGCTTCCAGATTGACCAACGTCTCAAGGAGAGTGAATTCCGGCGCTTGCTCGCGAAAAAAGGAGCGAAAACCGATCTCGCGAAGCTCGTGGCCGTGGAAGCGATGGCTGCCGACGAAGAGGGCGACCTTGCCAGGTCTCTTCGCGGCCTTCGAGATCATCCAGGCAGCGGTGCGGCCAACCTTGCGATTGTCGAGGCCGACATAGCCCTCGCGAATGCCGGACGCAAAGTCGGAAAGCAGGGAGAACACCGGTACGCCGTTGGCTTTGAGCGCCTCGACGGCCACCGTCAGCGTCGGGTGATCAGGCCCGACCAAGGCGACGGCCCTGGATTTGGCTGCCAGCTTGCGCATCCGCTCGACGATCTCATCCGGCGCCAGCGAATCGGCGAAGTCGATGGTCGCCACGCCTCGAAAGCGCGGCGACTGCGATACTGCCAGTTCAAGTTCGCGGGCAAATTCGCTGTAGAAGACGTCTTCCCGCCGCAACAGCAGAAATCCGAGGCGATACTCCGGCAATTCATGGCGCATCCGCTGCTTGATCAATCCGGCCGCGTGATAGCCGATGCTGGTCGCGGCGTCATAGACGCGGCGCGCGGTTTCCTCGCGCACCGGCAAGCGGTTGTTCAGCACCCGGTCGACGGTGGCAACGCTGACCCCCGAAATGCGTGCCAGGTCGGTGATCGTCGGCCGTTTCGCCATCGCTGCCTCGCTCCAACTATCCGACTCTTTTAAACCATTCTGATGGAAAATGATAGAAACTATCTTTGTGATATTGAGTCTATCAGCGCTCGGCGTTATTTTGAACACTGACCGAATATGATCGAGGCCTCCGCCATGGTGGATATTGGACTCCAAACCGGGAACACAACCTCAGCAGCAGCGTCCCAACGCGACTACAGCCTGGTCGGCCGCGACGCGAAGCTTGCCGTCGAGAGCGGGCTGGCGGCGGCCGAGTGGTATCACACCGACGTGCCGCGCAAGCAGATGAAGGAGCTGATGCAGCGCTCCGACGGCCCGGCGATCCGCGATACCATCATCTGGCTCGGCGCCATGATCCTCAGCGGCGCGGGCGCCGCCTTGTTCTGGGGCAGCTGGTGGTGCGTGCCGTTCTTCTTCGTCTATGGCGTCCTCTACGGTTCCTCCACCGATTCACGCTGGCACGAATGCGGCCACGGCACCGCCTTCAGGACGCAGTGGATGAACGACGTGGTCTATCAGATCGCCTGCTTCATGATCATGCGCAACCCGGTGACCTGGCGCTGGAGCCACACGCGCCACCATACCGATACCATCATCGTCGGCCGCGATCCGGAGATCTCGGTCATGCGCCCGCCCGATCTGCTGCGCGTCGTGCTCAATTTCGTCGGCATTCTCGATGCCTGGCATGCGATGAGCGACATGCTGCGCAATGCGGCCGGCATCATCAGTCCGGCCGAAAGAACCTTCATTCCCGACCAGGAGCAGCCGAAGGCAATCCGCATTGCTCGCATCTGGACGGCGATCTATGCCGCGACGGTCGCGCTGGCGCTTCTTACCGGCTCGTTCCTGCCGCTGATGCTGGTCGGGCTGCCCAGGCTTTACGGTGCCTGGCATCATGTCATGGTCGGCCTGCTGCAGCATGGCGGCCTGGCTGAAAACGTCACCGATCACCGGCTGAACAGCCGCACCGTCTACATGAACCCGATAAGCCGTTTCATCTACTGGAACATGAACTACCACGTCGAGCATCACATGTTCCCCATGGTGCCCTACCATGCGCTGCCCAGGCTGCATGAGCTGATCAAGCACGATCTGCCGGCGCCGACACCGTCCATCCTGGCCGGCTATCGCGAGATGATACCGGCTTTCCTGCGCCAGCTGCGCAATGAGGATTATTTCATCAAGCGCGAACTGCCGCCGACGGCGAGGCCCTATCGCGAGGATTTCCACAACGATAACGCTGCTGTTGCGGTGGCTGCTGAATGACAAGCCTACGCCGGGGCACCAAGAATCGGGGAAGGCGCAAATGAGCGACTGGGTCGAGGCTTGTGACGCCGAGGACATCGACGAGGAGGATGTGATGCGGTTCGACCATGGCGGTCGCACCTTCGCCATCTACCGCAGCCCCGAGGACGGGTATTTCGCCACCGACGGGCTTTGCACGCATGAGAAGGTGCATCTGGCCGACGGGCTGGTGATGGACGATATCATCGAATGCCCGAAGCATAATGGCCGCTTCAATTACAAGACTGGGGCTGCCAGGGGCGCGCCGGTCTGCGTCGATCTCAGGACCTATCCGGTCAAAGTCGACGCCGGCAAAGTCCTTGTCCGGATCGGTTGATGATGACGAAGGGAATGGTCATCATTGGCGCCGGCGAATGCGGCGGGCGCGCCGCCCTTGCGCTGCGCGAGCTCGGCTATGATGGCCCGGTGACGTTGGTCGGCGACGAGCCGCATCTGCCCTATGAGCGGCCACCGCTGTCGAAAGACGCGATGGTCGCCGACGCGCCCCTGATCAAGGCGATCGCCAGTGAGGCGGTCCTGGCCGAAAGATCGATCAGGCATATCCATTCGGTTCAGGCGATGGCGATCGACCGCGTGGCGCATGTCGTGCGCCTGTCGGACGGCTCGGTCCTGGCCTACGACAAGCTCCTGCTGGCGACAGGGTCGCTGCCGCGCAAGCTGCCGATTCCGGGCCTTGGCGGGCGCTGCGTCTATCTGCGGACCTTCAACGACGCACTGGCCATTCGCGCTCATCTCAGCGCCGGAAATCGCGTCGCCATCATCGGCGGCGGCTTCATCGGTCTCGAGCTCGCCACGGCGGCACGCAGGCTCGGCGCCACTGTTGCCGTTATCGAGGCGCAGCCGCGCATTCTGATGCGCGGCGTGCCGGCCGAGATCGCGCAGGTTATCCATCAGGCGCATGAAGCCGAAGGCGTAAAAATCCTGTGCGGCGAGGGCATCGACGCCATTGCCGATGACGGCGCCGAAGTGCGCATCGTGCTTGCCGGTGGACACGACATTGTCGCCGATCTTGCCGTGATCGGCATCGGCGCCGTGCCGGTGACCGGACTTGCCGCGGAGGCAGGGCTGACGATTGACAATGGTATCGCCGTCGACGCCGAGCTTCGCACCAGCGACCCCGACATCTTTGCCGCCGGCGATTGCTGCTCGTTTCCGCTCGCCATCTATGGCGGCCGGCGAGTGCGGCTGGAAGCCTGGCGCAATGCGCAGGAGCAGGGCGCGCTTGCGGCCAGGAACATGCTTGGCGCCGGCGAGGCCCACGCGGCGGTGCCATGGTTCTGGTCGGATCAGTACGGCCTGACCTTGCAGATCGCCGGCCTGTCGGACGAAGGCCGCAGCATTGTGCGTCGCGAGCTCGGCGACGGCGCCTTCATCCTGTTCCATCTCGCCGAGGACGGCAGGCTGGTTGCGGCAAGTGGCATCGGCCCCGGCAACGCGGTCGCCCGCGACATAAGGCTGGCCGAGATGCTGATCGCGAAAAGGGCAAAGCCGGCGCCGGAAGCGCTAGGCTCGCAAACTATCAAGCTGAAGTCGCTGCTGGCGACATGAGCCAGCGCGGGTTCCAGAGCCATTTGAAAGAACTTGCGGAGCGCTTGCCGTTCTGGTGGTGACAATCCTGCACCTGATGGCGGGAGACGACCCTGAGCGGTCGTTCCTGCCCGCGATGGAAACGTCTCATGAGGGTTGGAACGGGGTCGTTCGCGCGACTTTGCGCCGAAAGGTTGCCATGAGGCGAATGATCCGATCTCGATCCCAGATGTCAGCTAAGCGCTTGCCGTCACGGCCGAGACGACCCCTTCCAGCCAACCGAGTTTCAGATGTAACCGAATTTCCTCCTTCTGAAATCGCAGCGCGACCCTCTCTCCTCAGTAGACGGGCTGACCACAGCCCGCCGCCCTGCCCGTATACGGCCGGGGCTCTGTGAAAAGAGGCTATCATGACGCCTCCAGTCCAGTGTGTTCTCCGTGTTATGCACCTGGTCGTCGCCCGATCCCTTAGGGCCGCAGCGCAACGGCGTGAGCTGGCTCAACTTAGCGACCGCCAGCTACGCGATGCCGGAATCGATCCCGCATTGGCAGGCCGTGGCAAGGCGGCCGCCGTCGATAGAACCAGCCTGCTTCGACTGCCGACCCTGTCGTCCGGCTGAGCGAGTTGATAGAGGAGCTAGCGATGGCCGGTCTCTCCACCGCGATCGGCGCAGAAGTCGGAGAGGTGTGCCTGCTCGGGGCAATGTTCGCTGGACTGATCCTCATCTCAGCTCCGAGAACGCGCTTCGTTCAGAGTCCGATCTCTGACTTGCCGGGCGCTCAGCGTCCGGTCGTCTTTCAAAGCAGTTCCAGGCGCCGAACTGGACGCTTTGAGATCGTCGGAACTGAACTCGACCTTCCCGGCATATCCCGGCCGAGCGATGGAACCCGCGCAAGCTACTTACAACGTCCGAGCCACCCTTGAGCGATCGCTCACGCCTTCAGTCGCGTATAGACGGCGCGCGTTGCCAGTGTTTCTTGCTGTCCGGGACGCGTGAAATAGAGCTCAATGATGTGGCGATCGTTGTTCTCGATTTTGATTACAGTGCGCATGCCGACCTGCTTGCCGACTGTTTCTTCGCCCGCCACGCCCTGGTCGGTAAAGGTGCCGGACATGCTGATCGGCCTTTGATCCCCCGAATTAGGGACGCCTTTAAAATACATCATGGTTGTGTTGACAGGATCGATCGTGACCCACTCGTAACGTCCGTCCATGATGCTGTAGCCGAGCCATCCTTTGCGCCAGACCGGCGCTCCATCCAGCGTTCCCTCCATTATGTCTTCGATGTAACGGCCGCCCGCCAACCACTGACGATGGCTAATGAGATCGTCCGTCACGAGCGGCGGCTGATCGGGGCTACGGCCGAGTGTGCCGTAGAAGCTCATCTGGACGCGCCAGGTGCCGATCATTGGCGCCAGGACCTCATGCCCCGGGCCCGGCAATCCACGGCGAAGCCAATTCGGCAACTCCGACTGGGTCGGGGGCTCGGCTGCAGCCGAGCTGCCTTGAGCCAATGCGCCGAAAGGAATGGGGAGGACGAACGCAACGACGAATAGGGCAACGTGTAGTGTCTTGATCATACTTTATCTCCAGCTCATCGCTCGCCCGGGAATTGCTATGACGCGCTCAGTTGGGGCAATCGTTGCGAATTTTGTCGGGTGAACTCGTGGATACTCATCTCATACCTCTCCGTCATTCGATGCTGACCAGCGTTTCACCACCGGAAACTTCGATAACGGCGCCGGTCACGAAGTCATTGGCCATCAGGAAAAGTGCGGCCTTGCCGATATCGTCGATTTTTCCGACGCGTCCTGCCGGGAAGCGCTGACGCACAAGCGCGAAAAACGCCGCGCGCTTCGCCTGCGGCATGCCGGCCCACATTTCGCTGTCTATGACGCCTGGTCGGATTGTGTTGACGCGGATCGGACCGAGTTCGAGCGCAAGGGCTCGCGTCAGCGCCTCCAGACCAGCAAAGGCGACCATCATCATCGATGCGCCCATGCGAGGCTTGGTCACCAAGCCACCGGTCGTGAATGTGATCGAACCACCTTTCGGCATCCTAGGCGCTGCGTGCTGCGCGCAAGACCAACTGCCCAAGAGCTTGCCGTGCAGAACGGCCTGCGCGTTGGCCATCGTCTGGGAGAGGAAGGGACCTCCCGGACTCGGCGGGGTCGCGGTGATGAGAAGGTGGTCGAGCGTCCCTAGTGTTTCGAACATTTGCTCGACCGCTGTATCATCGGTCATGTCCAGCGACTGGAACGTGATCGAACCGTGGACCCTTTGCTCTGCAACCATTCTCGCTGAAGGGCGCCGCCCGAGCGCAATGACGTCGGCGCCTGCTTGACAGGCTGCGCGGGCCGCACCCATGCCCATGCCGCTTGTCCCGCCGACGATCACGACACGCTGATTCGAAAGAGACTGCTCGTCACCGTTCATCCTGGATCTCTGCCGCTGGCATACGGACTCAGCATCTCCAGCCACTGCGTCTCCATGTCGCCCGGTTCGAGCTCACCAGCATCTACGACGAAGCTCTGGACATAGGCTTCGCCGAAGTGGCTCTTGAGTGCATCGATACTGCGCCAGACCTCGTAGATAACGATGAGATCGGGGTCGGTCCGATCTCGATGGATGTGGAATTGAAGACAGCTGGCTTCCGATCTCGTCGCTTGGAGATCTTTAAGCATACGGGCGACAAGCGCGGAGCCTTGGCCGGGAGTGGCGCGATGCTTAGCGATAACGCAATAGGGCGTGTCTTCGCCAGCGGTTGGTCGAGGAAGATCAGGCAACGTCAGCGCCATGTGGTACTCCTGCCGGAACGGCCGACCGAAGTGGTTGCGGCCATTGAAATTGGCAGATGCTGGTATGGCGTTGCTATGGCAGAAACGACTGAATATTTGACCGTTTGTCGCGCGTATTTTCCGTATTACACGCGGTCGCAACAGGAGCGTATCTGCGGCTGGTCGAAACAGCCTCGCATGAACCCGATCAGGATTCTGTTCCGCTCACACGCAGCCCTGAATCTCGGATAGCGCCGGGTGAGACACCCATGAAGCGTTTGAACGCCCTGCTGAAGGACGCATCGGACTCATATCCCAACTCCGATGCGATCTGTGACTGCGACATATATCCGTTACGCAACCAGGATGCCGCCAGCCGAAGCCTCCATTGCAGGAGATAGCGGGCGGGGGATACCGACAACAGGCTCTTGAACCGCTGCGAGAACCTCGATCGCGACAGCCCGGACAATGCAGCCAGGCGATCGACTGGCCAGTCTTCCCCAGGGGAGCGATGGATTCTTGCAAGCGCCGACCCGATTTGTGGATCCTGCACGGCCGCCAGCCAACCAGTCAGATCGTCGGAACATGTCTCGACCCAGGTTCTGATTACTTGCGTCATGACAATATCGGCAAGGCGCGCCATTATCGTTGCCGAGCCGATTCTTTGCCCTTCAGCCTCGCGCGCCATCATCGCAATGAGGCTTGGTAGGTCAGTATCGCCATGCTCGGCATGCCGGATGTGCATCACAGAAGGTAGCAGTTCCAGCAGCGGATTTGCTGTCGGGCCCTCAAAGCCGATCGTACAGCATGCGATCAACGATCGCGCGCCGCCGCCGCCAGACTTCAACTCGTAAGTTCCGTTCCCGATCAACGCTGGTTTGACATCGGCGAGCGGCAAGGTTCGCCGTTTTGGCCGATCGGACATAGTGTGCTCTGTTCCGTGGGGAAGAAGAAGCACATCGCCGTTTTCGAGCAGCAGCGGCGGCAAGCCCTTGGCTTGTATCCAGCAATGACCCTCGAGCATCGCATGAAAACGTACACCCTCCCTGAACGGCACGGCGATGCCCCAGGGCGCCGTCAACTCGCTGCGGCCATATCTCGCATGGGCAAGGCGTAGATCGCGCAGCACCTCGCTCAACAAATCATTCTCGGCCGGCTGGTAGCCCATCGTTGCACGCCCTAAACCGGGCCGATCAATGGACCTAAGCGGATCACTCATCTGCACTCCTTTGCCCCAACTTCGCATACGCTTATGCATCCCGTTACCTCTCTTAGTAGGCAACCGAACGGAGACCTATTACGGATCCAGATTCCGCAAGAGATCTGACAATGGAAATGGGATTCTGCTGGCGGCGTTCGCTTAGGGATGCGCCGGACTTTTTTCAACAATATCCACCCCTTGCTGCCCATCAGATCGCGCGCGCGACAAAGCTGTTCCCCAGCCGGGGGCGATCCCTTGAAAGGATCGACGGGTTCGAAGCCACAGAGTTCAAGCAGATAGGCGATTTCCTGGCGCAGGCTCCACCGCAGACCTTCACCGCTAAAACAGCGCCTTCAGCTCCGGCAGCTTGTCGTTGACTAGCCAGCCATAGTAATTTTCCTCAGGCAGCTTTTCCGGCTCGCCCGCAGCGCGGCGCTTGTCGTTCTCGGCCTTCAGCGCATAGGCACGCTGTTCCGGATTGCCGACATTGTAGAGCGTCGACGTGATGCCGGGATTGCCTGAGATGTCGAAGCCGGCAATGCTTTTATAGGCGTCGATCGACTTCCGGATCGTTGCCGCGACATAAGGCAGGGTCAGGTCAGGATCCATGATGGTCTTGTAGACCGCGTTCGGGTCGCCGACGTCGAGCTCCGGCAGGCCGGAAACCTTGTGCACGAGATCGCTCATCTGCAGTGCCGTCAGCGGATTGAGCTGGCCAAGACCAAAAGTCTGGCCGGCATAATAGGGCTGGAAGAAAGTCGCGCCGAAGCGGTCGTTGGGAAAGCTCTCGCCGTTGACGGTCTTGCCGCGGAACGACCGGTTCCACACCTGCTCGCGGCATTCCCAGAGTTCGTAACTGTCCGATTTGCCCGCGCACTTGGCAAATTGCGGCCGTTGCACGAAATCGGTGATGTCTTCGCCTTCATAGGCGAAGGAGAGTTTGCTCGACAGATACGAGATCGCCTTGACGTAGTAGGTCTGCAGCCGGTCGTAGGCATCGACATTGTAGGTGTGCTCGCCGACGATGGCGCCGACGATATGCATCGGGTCGATGCCATAGGCCGCGGCTGCCTGCATGATCTTGCCACGCAGCTCGGCATCGTTCTGGAGCAGCGCAAACACTTTGCGGTATTTCGCCTGGAAGGTGGTGTTGGTCGCCTGGGTGCGCCGGCTGGATGCGCCCGGTATGTCGGGCTGCTCGGTGTTGCGGTTGCCGGGCGGCACCATGGTTGCCGCTTGCGCGGCGAACATGGCTGCCGCCAGCGTCAGCCCGAGAATGACGAGGATCAGTTTTTTCATGCGCCGCCGCCCAAATAGTCGCCGGGCAAACTAGGTAATGCTCCAACGGGAGTCGAGAGACGCCTGCACCCGACGGGACGAAAGCTCGCCGGATGCTTCCATTTGGCCACACATCGGAAATGCCGGGCTGAATTTGGCGGAGACCGGGAGCAATTCCCCGGCCTCTTTGAGGATGAAGCGTCTCCTACAGGATGAAACGCGACAAATCCGTGTTTCTGGAGAGGTCGCCGACATGCTTCTCCACATAGGCGGCATCGACGGTCACGGAGGTGCCGTTGCGGTCCGGTGCGTCATAGGAGATCTCGTCCAGCACCCGTTCCATCACCGTCTGCAGCCGCCTGGCGCCGATGTTCTCGACGCTGGCGTTGAGGTCAACAGCGATGCCGGCCAACGAGTCGATCGCGTCATCGGTGAAGACCAGGTCGACTCCCTCGGTCTTCATCAGTGCGATATACTGCTTGATCAGGCTGGCTTCGGTCTCGGTGAGGATGCGGACGAAATCGTCCTTCTCCAGCGCCCGCAGCTCGACACGGATCGGCAGGCGGCCCTGCAATTCCGGCAGCAAGTCGGATGGCTTGGCGACGTGGAACGCACCTGAAGCGATGAACAGGATGTGGTCGGTCTTCACCGGTCCGTATTTGGTCGCAACCGTGGTGCCTTCGACCAGCGGCAGCAGGTCGCGCTGCACGCCCTCGCGCGAAACACCGGCACCGATGCCGCCTTCGCGCGAGGCGATCTTGTCGATCTCGTCGAGGAAGACAATGCCGTCATTCTCGGTCGATTCGAGTGCCCTGCGCACCACCTCGTCCTGGTCGAGCAACTTGTCGGACTCGTCGCTGATCAACAGCCCGTAGGACTCTTTAACGGTCGTCTTGCGCATCTTGGTTTTCTTGCCGCCCATCGCTTTCGACAGCATGTCGTTGATGTTGAGCACGCCGATATTGGCGCCCGGCATGCCGGGGATCTCGAAGCCGGGCATGCCGCCATTGCCGGTATCGGCCACTTCGATCTCGATCTCCTTGTCGTCAAGCTCGCCGTCGCGCAGCTTCTTGCGGAAACTGTCACGGGTGGCCGGACTCGCCGTCTTGCCGACGAGCGCTTCAAGCACCCTTTCCTCGGCGTTGATGTGGGCACGCGCCTCGACGTCCTCACGCATCTTCTCGCGCACCAGCCCGATGGCGATCTCGACCAGATCGCGGATGATCTGCTCGACATCGCGGCCGACATAGCCGACCTCCGTAAACTTGGTGGCTTCGACCTTGACGAAAGGCGCACCGGCAAGGCGCGCCAAGCGGCGAGAAATCTCGGTCTTGCCGACACCGGTCGGGCCGATCATCAGGATGTTCTTCGGCATCACCTCTTCGCGCATCTGGCCCTCGAGCTGCTGGCGGCGCCAGCGGTTGCGCAAGGCAATCGCCACGGCACGCTTGGCGTCTTTCTGGCCGATGATGAAGCGGTCGAGTTCCGAAACGATTTCGCGGGGAGAGAAGGTGCTCATGTCACTAAATTCCACTTTGCCACTGCCGAATGGACTCGAACGGATGCAGCAGCATGATCACGTTGAGTGTCAGATTGTCCCGGATGAGATAGCCGACACCGAATTCGAAGATGAGGGCGAGGGTTACGATCACCCATATAGGAAGCCTTCGCGCCATGACAAACCCCAGCACCATGGCCAGCGTGTCCGACACCGAATTGATGACGCTGTCGCCATAATAGTCGAGCGAGATCGTGCCGGCGCGATAGCGATCGATGATGAAAGGGCTGTTCTCGAGCAGCTCCCAGCCGCCCTCTATCACCACCGCAAAGGCCAGCCTGAGCCCGATCGGCGAGCGCGGGAAAAGAAACCACGCCAGCGCATAGAACAGGAAGCCGTGAATGATGTGCGAGAAGCTGTACCAGTCGGAGATATGCTGGGAATTCTCGGAGCTCTGCACGATGCCGTGCCACAGCTTGACGTAGCCGCAGGTGCAAATCGGCGTCCGCCCCATGCCGTAGAGGACCCCTGCCTGGAATATGACCAGACCGAGAACCAACAGAAGCCCCATTCGCCAACTGTCTTCGTAGGCCGAGACGGTTTTGTCGCTGGATACGCTCATGCTGCTATTGCCCCTCTTCTGCGTCACCCTGTTCGGCATCACCCTCTGGGGCATCAATCGCCATCAGCACGGCATCGCCATATTCCGACTTCCTGCGATCGATAGCCCTGAAACCGGCTTTTTCATAGGCACGGATAGCCCGTGCATTGGCCGGGTCCGGGTCGATGATGACGCGCGGCGCACCTTCCTCGAAAAGCTGCTCGACGAACTGCCGGACGATCGCCGAGCCGTGGCCGGTCCCGACAAGCTCCGGCACGCCGATCGACAGATCGATGCCGAGCGTGCCGAACGGCTGGTCGCTATAGGGATGACCGTCCTCCAGATGCGGATCGTAGCTCTGCAAATAGCCGATGGGTTTGCCGTCGAGCTCGATAATCAGCGGCTCGACCGAAATGCTGTCGATATGCTCGCGGATCTCCGCGATCTCGGTCTCTGGGTCGTTCCACCATTCGGTGACATGCGGCTCGGCAAGCCAGCCGGCGATCATCGGCAGGTCCCTCTCGGTCACCGGCCGAAAACCGTAGCGGAGGCTCCGCTCAGGCGGCATCGAGGGTTTCGACGACGAAGCTGTTGTTGGTGTAGACGCAAATGTCGGACGCGATCTGCATCGCCTTGCGGGCGATCTCCTCGGCGTCCTTATCGGTATCCATCAGGGCGCGGGCCGCGGCCAGCGCGTAGTTGCCGCCGGAGCCGATGGCCATCACGCCAAATTCGGGCTCCAGCACGTCGCCGGTGCCGGTCAGCGCCAGCGACACCGACCTGTCGGCCACCAGCATCATTGCTTCCAGCCGGCGCAAATAGCGGTCGGTGCGCCAGTCCTTGGCGAGCTCGACGCAGGCGCGTGTCAGTTGGTCGGGATATTGTTCGAGCTTGGCTTCGAGCCGCTCCAGCAGCGTGAAGGCATCGGCGGTGGCGCCGGCGAAGCCGGCAATGACGTTGCCGCCCTTGCCGATGCGGCGCACCTTCTTGGCGTTGCCCTTCATGATGGTCTGGCCGAGGCTGACCTGGCCGTCGCCGGCGATCACCACTTTGCCGCCCTTGCGCACGGTTAGGATGGTCGTGGCATGCATGGTCAGTTCATTAGACATTTTCTGCTCCGGTCAGCACCGATCCCATCAAGGCGATTGGCGCGTTACGAGTGACTTGATCGGCCATATGTATGCATAGGCCAGACGATTGCAAACCGGCCATCCACCGGGCCGGATAGTGCTCCGCAGCGGTAACTGGCAATCGCCGGATCATGCTGCTAGAAGGCTTTCGTTTTCAGGCATGTGAACGCCTGAATCGTGCAAATCTGAGACAAGGATGAGGTCATGGTGCCCCGTTCCGCCGAGATAAGCCGCAAGACCAAGGAAACCGACATCTCCGTGTCGGTTCAGGTCGACGGCTCGGGCAAATCCGACATTTCGACGGGCGTCGGCTTCTTCGACCATATGCTGGACCAGTTATCGCGCCATTCGCTGATCGACATGACGGTGAAGGCCAAGGGCGACCTGCACATAGACGACCACCACACGGTCGAGGATACTGGTATCGCGCTTGGGCAGGCGCTGGCCAAGGCATTGGGCGAGCGGCGCGGCATCATGCGCTATGCTTCGATCGATCTCGCCATGGACGAGACGCTGACGCGGGCGGCGATCGACGTCTCCGGCCGGCCTTTTCTGGTCTGGAATGTTTCGTTCTCATCGCCGAAGATCGGTACGTTCGACACCGAGCTGGTGCGCGAATTCTTCCACGCGCTGGCGCAGAATGCCGGCATCACGCTGCATGTCACCAATCATTACGGCGCCAACAACCACCACATTGCCGAGACCTGCTTCAAGGCCGTGGCGCGTGCGCTGCGTTCGGCGCTCGAGCGCGACCCGCGCCAGCCGGACGCGGTTCCCTCCACCAAGGGATCCCTGAAAGGGTAGCGCCATGGCCATCTATGTCGCGATGGAACCGCCAGGCCGCAGCGAAAGGGTGGACACCACCTTTGTCCGTGACGGCTTTGCCTGGCTCGGCTTCCTATTGCCGCCGCTGTGGCTGGCCTGGCACCGGCTGTGGGTCGAGGCGGCATTGGCCTTTGTCGCCATGGGCCTGCTTTCGATGCTGGGCGAAAGCCTGGGCCTGGAAAGCGCAGGCTCGCTTTTGTCCCTCCTTGTCATGCTCTTTGTCGGACTGGAAGGGCAGGCCCTGCGGATCGCAGCACTGCGCCGCCGTGGCTGGCGTGAATGGGGTGTCGTCGAGGCCGACAGGCTCGACGATGCCGACATTCGCTACGCGTTGGAAACCGATGCGGATTCGAATGCACGGTCCCCCGCACAGCGCATCGTCCCGGACGCAGCACTTGCCCGGCCGACGCCGATGGGCATGGCACTGGGGCTGACCCATATTCCGGGAAAGCGCTGAGATGCGGGTCGCGATCATCGATTACGGGTCGGGCAATCTGCGCTCGGCCACCAAGGCCTTCGAGCGTGCCGCTCATGAAGCCGGCATTGCCGCCGCGATTGAACTCACAGCCGATGCCGAGCGGGTCAGGACCGCCGACCGCATCGTCCTGCCCGGCGTTGGCGCCTATGCCGATTGCGCCGCTGGACTGCGCGCTGTGGCCGGCATGTGGGAAGCGGTCGAGGAGGTCGCGATCGTCAAGGGACGGCCGTTCCTAGGCATCTGCGTCGGCATGCAGCTGATGTCGGAGCGAGGCTTGGAGAAAACGGTTACGAAAGGGTTTGGCTGGATCGCCGGCGACGTCAAGGAGATCACGCCGGCCGATCCGACACTGAAGATCCCGCAGATCGGCTGGAACACGATTGACCTGAAGCGCAAGCATCCGCTGTTTTCCGGCATTGCGACGGGCGGGAAGGGGCTGCACGCCTACTTCGTCCACTCCTACCATCTCGATGCACGGAAGGAGGACGAGGTGCTGGCGGTCGCCGACTACGGTGGCCCGGTGACGGCCGCTGTCGCCCGCGGCAATCTCGCCGGAACGCAATTCCACCCCGAGAAGAGCCAGGCGCTCGGCCTCGCTTTGATCACCAACTTCCTGCAATGGAGGCCCTAGGTCATGAGCAAGAAGGGCTATTGGATGGCGATGGTCGATGTCCGCGACCCCGAGGTCTACAAGCAGTACATCGAGGCCAATGCCGCGGCTTTTGCGAAATACGGCGCGAAGTTTCCCGTGCGCGCCGGACGGTATACCAGCCCGGAAGGGCCGACAGGCAATCGCCACGTGCTGGTGGAATTCGAATCCTACGAGACGGCGATCGCCTGCTACGGCTCGCCTGAATACCAGGAGGCCTTGAAGTACAGGCTCGCCGGCTCGACCGGCCACTTTGTCATCGTCGAAGGCGCCTGAAGGTGATCCTGTTTCCGGCGATAGACCTCAAGGACGGCAAATGCGTGCGCCTCAAGCATGGCGACATGGCGACCGCGACGGTCTACAATGACGATCCCGCCGCTCAGGCGCGCGCCTTCGAAGAGCAGGGCTTCGAATGGCTGCACGTCGTCGACCTCAACGGCGCCTTCAAGGGCCAGAGCGTCAACAGCGCGGCAGTCGGCGCCATCCTCAAGGCGACGAACAACCCGGTGCAGCTCGGCGGCGGCATCCGCACTCTGGCGCAGATCGAGGACTGGCTCGACCGTGGGCTGGCCCGCGTCATTCTTGGCACTGTGGCGGTGCGCGATCCGGATCTGGTCAGGCAGGCTTGCAAGGCATTCCCGGGCAAGATCGCCGTCGGCATCGACGCCAAGGGCGGCAAGGTCGCGGTCGAAGGCTGGGCGGAGGCCTCGAGCCTCGGCGTCATCGAACTGGCGAGGAAATTCGAGGGCGCCGGCGTTGCTGCCATCATCTACACCGACATTGATCGAGACGGGGTGCTGACCGGCATCAACTGGGACGCCACCATCGATCTCGCCGAGGCGGTTTCGATCCCGGTCATCGCCTCGGGCGGGCTCGCCTCGATCGCCGACATTGTGCGCATGACCATGCCCGATGCGCGGAAGCTCGAAGGCGCGATCTCCGGCCGCGCGCTCTACGACGGCCGCATCGACCCGGCCGAGGCACTGGCGATCCTGCGTGGCAAACCGATGGCAGGGGCGTCATCATGAAAGTCTCGATTATCCTCGCCCCCTATGACAGCGGGCACCATCATGAAGGGTGCGGCCAGGGGCCGGACGCCATCATCGGCGGTGGGCTCGTCGAAGCTCTGACCGTGGCCGGCCATGACGTCGCCGTCGAAGATATCGGCAAGGTGGGAGACGAGCAGGGGCGCGAAATCGCAACCGGCTTCGCCGTCTGCAACGCCGTCGCGGCCAAGGTCGGCCTCGCCCGCGACGGAGGAGGCTTCCCCATTGTCCTTGCTGGAAATTGCCTGACCGCCGCCGGTGCGGTTGCCGGTGAAGACGCGGATTCGATTATCTGGATCGATCAGCATGGCGATCTCAACACGCCAGAGACGTCCGCCTACGGCTTTCTCGACGGCATGGCGCTGGCGGCGACACTCGGGCTCTGCTGGCGTCCGATGGCGGCAGCAATTCCGGGATTCCGGCCGATGGACCCGGCGCACTGCATGCTGGTCGATGCCCGCGACCTCGATCCCGACGAAAAGCGCCTGCTGGAAACTTTGCCGATCGTGCGCGCCGAATGTGCCGGTGCGCTCGATATGGTGGGAAAGCTCACAGCGGCAGGGGCTGTTCGGGGACATCTGCATCTGGACCTGGATGTCCTCGATCCGGATGTGCTGCAGGTGAACCGCTACACGCATCCGGGCGGTCCGAGTCCGGAACAGCTGCGGCAGCTTGCCTGCGGGCTGGCCAGATCCATCCCGATCGTGGGCGTGACGCTCTCGGCCTACGATCCGGCCTTTGATTCCCAGTCCGAGGTTCCGTCCGTCGTCGGCCAGCTGCTTGTCGACTTTCTTGCGGCGATCGAGAGGATCTGATGCTGAAAGCCCGCGTCATCCCCTGTCTCGACGTCAAGAACGGTCGCGTCGTCAAGGGCGTCAATTTCGTCGACCTGGTCGATGCCGGCGATCCCGTCGAAGCGGCAAAAGCCTATGACGCGGCCGGCGCCGACGAGCTCTGCTTTCTCGACATCACTGCCTCGTCGGAAAACCGCGAGACCATCTTCGATGTCATTACCCGAACGGCCGAACAATGTTTCATGCCGCTGACTGTCGGTGGTGGCGTCCGCCAGGTCGCCGACATCAGGAAGCTGCTTCTGGCCGGCGCCGACAAGGTGTCGATCAATACGGCGGCGGTGAAAACCCCAAATTTTGTCGCCGAGGCTGCCGACAAGTTTGGCAACCAGTGCATCGTCGTCGCCATCGACGCCAAGAAAGTGTCCGCTGCGGGCGAGGCTGATCGCTGGGAGATCTTCACCCATGGCGGCCGCGAGAAGACCGGCATCGATGCCGTCGAGTTCGCTCGGCGGATCGTCGATCTCGGCGCCGGCGAGATCCTGTTGACGTCGATGGACCGCGACGGCACCAAGGCCGGCTACGACATAGCGCTTACCCGCGCGGTCGCCGACGCCGTACGCGTGCCGGTCATCGCTTCCGGTGGCGTCGGCACGCTCGATCACATGGTCGAAGGCATTCGCGACGGCCATGCGGGCGCGGTGCTGGCAGCCTCGATCTTCCATTTCGGCACCTACAGCATCGCCGAAGCCAAGATGCATATGGCTCAGGCCGGACTGCCGATGCGGCTGGACTCGCCGGGTAATCGGTCCTAGAGCCTTTCCGGCTAAGAAGAGGCTGTAAACGCCGTTATGACCGAGTTCTCACTCTCCGATCTGGAGAAGATCATTGGCGAACGCGCACGTTCCGGCGATCCGGATTCGTGGACGGCCAAGCTCTTTCAGCGCGGCATGAGCAAGGCAGCGCAGAAACTCGGCGAAGAGGCGGTCGAAACGGTGATCGCAGCCGTCAGCGCCGACCGGGACGCGCTTGTTTCGGAAAGCGCCGATCTCATCTATCATTGGCTTGTCGTTCTCGGCATAGCGGACATTCCGCTGAGCGATGTGCTCAACGAGCTTGAACGCCGCACCGGTCGTTCGGGCATCGCCGAAAAGGCGTCTCGGCTGGACCGGGGCTGATCGCTGCGGAGGAACTCGATGGACCAGCTCGCTCCTACCGAGAAGTATTCACCCTATCGGTTCTTCTCGGCGGAGCAATGGTCGCGGTTCCGCGCCGATACGCCGATGACGCTCACCGAGGACGAGGTCCGTCGTCTGCGGTCGCTGAACGATCCGGTCGATCTCCACGAGGTCGAGCGCATCTACCTTTCGATGTCGCGGCTGTTGTCGGCCCATGTCGAAGCCAGTCAACTCCTGTTCAGGCAACGCCAGGTTTTTTTCAACGCGCTGGACGTGGCCAAGACACCGTTCATCATCGGCATTGCCGGTTCCGTGGCGGTTGGCAAATCGACCACGGCGCGCGTGCTAAAGGAGCTGCTGGCGCGCTGGCCGTCGAGTCCCAAGGTCGATCTGGTCACCACCGACGGTTTCCTGCTGCCGAACGAAGTCCTGCGCCGCAACAATCTGATGGAGCGCAAGGGCTTTCCCGACAGCTACGACGTCGGCGCGCTGCTGCGTTTCCTGTCCGGCATCAAATCGGCGCAGCGCAACGTCCGCGCGCCGGTCTATTCGCACCTGACCTATGACGTTATCCCGGGCGAGTTCCAGACCATCGACAGGCCGGACATCCTGATCTTCGAGGGCATCAATGTCCTGCAACCTGGCAAGCTGCCGAAGGACGGCAAGATCGTGCCTTTCCTGTCAGATTTCTTCGACTTCGCCATCTATATCGATGCCGAGGAGGCGCTTATCCATCACTGGTATATCGCCCGCTTCATGCGGCTGCGCGAAACCGCCTTCCGCGACCCAGCCTCCTTCTTCCACCGCTATTCGCAACTTTCCGAGGATGCGGCCCGCGCCATCGCCGAGGGCCTGTGGACCAACATCAACCTGAAGAACTTGCGCGAGAATATATTGCCGACCCGCGCCCGCGCCGATCTCATCCTGCGCAAGGGCGCCAATCATCTGGTCGAGGAAGTGGCGCTCCGAAAACTGTGAAATCCCGATTCATTCCTTAAAGTCATCTTAACCCCGTCTTCCTATTGTCAGGCCTGATCTGCGGGCTCGGCAAACAATGAATGCGCCATTCCTAAATATTGATCGGCCGGCAGCGGACCGCGTCGCACATCCGGGCAGCGGCGCCGCCACGATTGCCCTGATCGTGCCGGTCCACAATGAGGAAGGCGCGATTGCCCCGTTCCTGAAGGCGGTGTGCGAAAGCACCGCTCCGCTGAAGGACAATGGCGTTGCCCTCGAGTTCATCTTCGTCAACGACGGCAGCAGCGATACGACGCTCGAAAAGCTGATCGAAGCCCAACAAGCAGACCCTCGCATCCACATAATCGACCTTTCACGCAATTTCGGCAAGGAAGCCGCGATGACCGCGGGCCTCGACAGCTGCGATGCCGATGCCGCGATCCCGATGGACGTCGATATGCAGGATCCGCCGCATGTCATCCCCTTGCTTGTGGAAAAGTGGCGCGAGGGGTTCGAGGTTGTTCTTGCCAAGCGAGCCAACCGGTCGAGCGACAGCTTTCTCAAGCAGCGCTCCGCCTCGATGTTCTACCGCGTTCACAACTGGATCGCGCAGCAGAAGATCCCGCACGATGTCGGCGACTTCCGTTTGATCGACCGTCAGGTCATCCAGGCGCTGCGGTCTTTGCCCGAACGCCGTCGTTTCATGAAGGGCCTGTTCGCCTGGGTCGGGTTCCGCACCGCAAGCGTCGAATATGTCCGCGATCAGCGGATCGCCGGCCAGTCGAAATTCTCCGGCTGGAAGCTGTGGAACTTCGCGCTCGAAGGCATCACCAGCTTCTCCACCGCTCCGCTTGAAATCTGGACCTATGTCGGCGCGACGATTTCCGCGCTGTCGTTCCTCTACGGCCTGCTGATCGTCGCCAAGACAATGATCTTTGGCGTTGATGTGCCCGGCTACGCCTCGCTGCTGGTCAGCGTTCTTTTTCTTGGCGGCATCCAGTTGCTCGGCATCGGCATCATCGGACAATACCTCGGCAGGGTCTACGCCGAGATCAAGCAGCGTCCGATCTACATTGTGCGCCGCAAATATGAGGGAATGAGCTAATGGAGCTCGACGCCTACCGACAGATGGCCGCCACCGAAGACGAGCATTGGTGGTTCTGCGGGCGTCGCGCCATCGCAGAGGCGGTCATTCGCAGCATCGACCTGCCCGAAAAGGCGCGCATCGTCGAGATCGGCGCCGGCACCGGCGGCAACATCCGGATGCTGGAGCAGTTCGGCACCGTGACGGCAGTCGAGATGAGCGATCTCGCACGCAGGATTGCCTGGGAAAAGACCGGCCGCGACTTCCTTGCCGGACATCTGCCGGACAACATTCCTGTCACGCCGCAAAGCTGCGACCTGGTTTGCCTGTTCGACGTGCTGGAACATGTCGCCGAAGACGAGGCATCGCTTGCCGCGATCCGCCAGATGCTGAAACCAGCCGGCAGCGTCATCCTTACGGTGCCCGCACACCAATGGTTGTGGAGCACGCATGATGTGGGGCTGCATCATATGCGGCGCTATTCACGCAATCTGCTGCGTGAACGAATTGAAAGGGCTGGTTTCAGGATCGACCGGCTGAGCTACACAAATGCCGCACTCTTTCCTGTAGCGGCACTGGCACGGCTGGTGGATAGGTTGCGCAAGCCCGCCTTGCCAGCCGGCCATGCAACGCCGTCGAAACCACTGAATGCGGCGATGAAGGCAGTGTTTTCGGCGGAAGGCCGCATCATACCAAATGCAAGCCTGCCCTTCGGTGTTTCGCTGCTGGCGGTATTCCGCAAGGACGACGCCGTCGAAACCGGTCGCCTCGACGAGAAATTGGCAGCTTGACCGCGCAATGGGCACCGGTTCGTATCGTCGACTATCGCGCTTTGCGCTAATTGGCATTGCGTCGACGCTGATCTATGCCGTTTGTGCTCTCCTGCTGTCGCGTGGGCAGGCGACGGCGGCCCTGCCGGCGGCGCTCACATCGTTTGCGGCCTACGCCGTTGCCGCGCTGTTTTCTTACACCGGGCATAAATATTTCACCTTCACCTCGGGCGGCAGCCACGCGATGGAACTGCCCCGCTTTCTCCTGCTCACCGCTTCCGGCCTCGCTGTCGCAATCGCCCTGCCGGGGCTTTTGACCCAGATGCTCGGCGTCCCTGCCGCAGTCCCGATCCTGCTTACCTGCATTGCCGTGCCGGTCATCAACTATGTCGTCCTCGGACGCTGGGTGTTTCGTGGTCTCTAGCGCGCGATCCCTCAGTGAACTGCTGCCCGGTGCCAACCGTTTCTCGCCGTTTGCGGGCGTGGCGGGCGCCCCGTTGCTGCTGGCCTGCCTGGTCGTCATATACGCCGTCTGGCTGACAACAATTGCGATACCGACCAATGTCGACGTGTCATGGCTTCTGGTCGTCTGTGATCGGCTGCTTGGCGGAGAGCGGCTCAACACCGACATCATGGAGACCAACCCACCTTTCTCGATCTGGCTCTACATGCCGTTCATGCTCCTGGAAAAGCTCACCGGCATACGTGCGGAATTCTGGCTGACGCTTGGTGTCGTTTGCCTGAGCCTGGCCAGTCTTTTCGTTTCTGTCCGCATTCTCGCGCGCGATGAACCGGTTTACCGGCAGCCCCATGCGTTCTGGGCAGCAGCGGCGGCCCTGGGCTGGGTTCTCTGTTTCATGCCGGATCAATTCGGCCAACGCGAGCACTTCGCGTTGATTGCCATTCTGCCTTGGGTGGCGTTGCAATGCACACGTCAGCGGAACCCGGATTTCAGCGCCGGCTCGCGCCTGGAGCACATGGTCGCGGGCTTCGGCGCGGCGATCGTGGTCATGGTCAAGCCGCCCTATTTTGCGCTGGCCTTCATGTTGCCGTCACTCTGTCTTGCGGTTGAAAGGCGGTCGCTGAAACCGCTCTTCGTCGTGGAGAACTTGCTTGGCGCTACGATCGTGGCCGCCTATGTCGCGTCCATCGCGCTCTTCGACCGTGCTTATTTAAGCGAAGTCCTGCCCTTGGTCAGCGAGGTCTATCTTCCGTTGAGGGCCTCTACCGCCGATATGCTGGCGAACTGGCCGAAAGTGGTGCTGCTTCTGGCCGCCGCTACCGTGCTTGCGGCCGGCGGCCTGAGGCAGACGAACTGGGACGTCAGGATTCCGCTTCTGACCGCACTGGGGTTCATTCCGGCCTTCATCGTCATGGGCAAGGGTTGGCCCAATCACGCCCTGGCGATGGTCGTTGTTGCAACACTTGCATTTGGCATCCAGCTTCTGCGGTTCGGCACATTCCGCAGTGCAGGCTTCATTCGCAAGGCCGCCCTGATCTTCGGCTGCGTGCTGGTGCTGCAACTAGCGGTCAGGGCACAGTACGCGGCGCTGACGACGGACAACGGCCCGATCGGGCGCTCTGTCGCCGCGATCCGCGCAACGGTCGAAACCCCGACCATCATGTCGATCGCCGACCGGATGCAGGTTGCCCATCCCCTCGCCAGGCTGGTCGACGGCAGGTTCATATCACGCCATCCGAGCGCCTGGGCGGTCTCCAACGCTGACACGCTCGCCCGCGCCACCGGCGATCTCGAACGGAGACGGGAACTTGAAAGCATCCGCGATCGGGTGATCGGCGAATACGCCGCCGAGATATCAGCGAAGAAGCCCGATGTCGTGCTGTCAGGCTCGCCCGCGCGGACAGCCCTGATGCTGCAGGACAAGCGGATCGGAGCCGCCTTGGCCGACTATCGTCTGCTGCACCACGAGCCGGAAATCACTGTCTATCTGCGTTACACGGCGCCTGCGCCGCTCCAAACCAATTGAGCAGAGGCTCCCGGAAGACCATGGCACGGCTGGATCCAATCGCTCCGCTGGACGACGTATGGCTCGAGCTCGAGAGCCTCGGTGCAACATCATGAGCGTCTCGAACGACATTGACGGCTTGAGCCGGTGGCGCGGCCGGAATATCGCGGCGGCGCTGCTTCCTAGCCGCAATGTCCTGGCCATTGCCGCAGTCACCGTGTTCTCCATCGTCTGGCAGCGGCGTTGGGGGACTGTTCCCGATACTAGCTGGCTGATCACGGTATGCGAGCGGATGCTCTCCGGTGAGCGGCTTTACTCGCAGATCCACGAGACCAACCCTCCATTCAGCGTATGGCTCTATCTGCCGCCAGTGGCTGTGGCCAGATTGCTGGGCGCCGCCCCGGAAATCCTGGTTGAGGCCTGGACATACCTTGCCGTGCTTATCGGACTTTCGCTCTCGGGCGTGATCGTCAAGCGCGGGGGTTTCACCGAAACTGCATCACTGTTTGCACTGGGGCCAGCGTTTTGCGCAATGCTGGTGATCTTCCCCGGCAACGCCTTCAGCGAGCGAGAGCATATCGGCATGGCGCTTTTCATGCCGCTGCTTGCGCTTCACGCCTGGCGTGCGCGCAGAGATGCAGCCGCCCAACCAGGCCCGGGGATCGCCGTACTCGCCGGCCTGTCGGGCAGCATTTTGCTGCTGGTCAAGCCCTACTATGCGATCATGGTGTTGGCGCCAGCGCTGGTCGTTGCAGTGCGCCGGCGCAGCCTGAAATCGATCTTCGCCCTGGAACACTGGGTCATTGGCGGCATCTGCATTGTCTATCTCGGCGCGGTCACGCTGATCCATCCGGAATTCCTGCGCGACATCTATCCCCTCTTGGCGGATGTTTATGGAAAGCTCGGCATCTTTTGGCCCATCGTGATCGGCCACGGTTTCGCGTGGTGTTTCCTCGTCTTCCTGATTTGGTGGCTGTGGCCGGCCGGGCGGTTTCCAGAGCTGGCGGCGGTAGCGCTGGCTGCATCGATCGCCGGCATGTTTCCCCTGTTCTACCAAGCGAAAGGCTGGTCTTATCATGCCTATCCCGCGATCTTTTGCGCCGTGGCAGCCATTTTGTGCCTGCTGGCAGTGCCCAGGATCGTGCGGCAGCCGTCGAAGCTGTTGGCGTTCGTGACGGCGCCTTCGCGAGCTTGGGCACTGGCGGGGGTGGCAATCGCTTTCTTGCCATACTGGAGCACCCAGAAACCGGGGCCGGCGCTGGTTGCCGCCATTCGCGCCGCGACCGATCGGCCTACTATTGCGTTGATCAGTTCGGATATGTCCTCGGGACATCCGTTGACCCGCATGATCGATGGGCAGTTCGTTTCGACCCATGTCAGCGATTGGCTCGGAGTGTTCGCGCTTTCCCTGTCCCGGCAGGCAGCCCTTTCCGGTGATACCGCTGAAGCCACGCGTTACCAGGCCATCATGGCGCGTTACGTCGAAAGCAAACGCAAAGAATTCGCGCGTCTGCGCCCGGATATCATTGTCTTCAAGAAAAACAACGCGATGTGGACAAGCCAACTGACAGAGCGTTTTGGCTTTGACGCCATCCTGGCGCACTACCGCATTCTCGTCGAGGACGAGACCGAGCGCATCTATCTGCGCGACGATTATGTCCGGTCGGGCGACCGGCCACCCGAATTGAGCAAGGCCTCGGAAAAACCATGACGCGGCTGGTGGTCGTGGCCGGTCGGCCATTTCCCAGAGCTGGCTGCCGTAGCGCTGGCAGCATCTATTGCCGGCTTGTTCCCGCTGTTCTACCAGGACAAAGGCTGGACGTATCATGCCTACCCATCGATTTTTTACGCTGTAGCGGCTAGTCTTTGCTTGCTGGCCTTGCCGAGAAGCGAGCGGCAATCGGCAGGGCTGCTCTCCCGCCTGGCGGCTCCCCCGCGAGCCTTGGTGTCGCTGGCGATTGTGGCTGCCTTCTTACCGAACTGGGGCACTCAGAAGCCAGGCGCGGTGTTGGTCGCCGTGATACGCGCCGCGACCGATCGACCAAACGTCGCCTTGATCAGTCCAGATATAGACACTGGACATCCACTAAGCCGCATGATCGGCGGCCAGTTCGTTTCGGCCGATCCCAATGACTGGCTTGGAGCGTTTGCAATGGCTCTGTCCCGGCAAGCCACGCTTTCGCGTGACGTCGCCCAAGCCACGCATTACGAGATGATCATGGAGCGTTACGCTGAAAGCAAACGCCAAGAATTTGAGCGTCTGCGCCCTGATATTATTATCTCTACGAAAGTTATCAGGAAAGATGATGGCCCTTGGACAAGCCAACTGATGGAGCGTTTTGGCTTTGACGCGATCCTGGCGCACTATCGCATTCTCGTCGAGGACGAGACCGAGCGCATCTATCTGCGCGACGATTATGTCCGGCCGGGCGACCGGCCACCCGAACAGCCTATTTCGGCATCGTCACCCGACGCAGCGTCAGATTGATGCGGCCGCCGTTCTTGAGCAATGCCGAGGTCGAGGGGTAGATGCGGTCAACGCCGTGAAAGCAGAGGCGGCCTTCGCCGCCGAGCACGACGACGTCGCCGCTCTTCAATCTGAACGATTTGGTGGCGCCGTCGCGCATGGTCTGGCCGACCCGGAACAGGCAATCGTCGCCGAGTGAGGCCGAGACGACAGGCGCGGAGAAATCGCTCTCGTCGCGATCCTGGTGAAGACCCATCTTGGCATCCTGGGAATAGAAATTGACCAGGCAGGCCTCCGGCGGGTGCGCATAGGCAGATACGTCCCGCCACAGTTCGAGCAGCATCTCCGGGATCGGCGGCCATGGCCTTCCGGTCACCGGGTGAGTCGGCTGGTAGCGATAGCCGTGCTCCTTGTCGGTGACCCAGCCCAGCGGGCCGCAATTGGTCATGCGCACGCTCATCTCCTTGCCGGTACGCGGCATCGCCGGCACGAACAGCGGGGCTTCCTGCACGACCTCCCTGATATCTTCCACCAGCACTTCCTGCATGGCGCGCGACAGGTAACCAGGCATATGGCGGACGCCTTTGGGCAGCACGAGCATCGGGTCGCTTGATCCGTTGGTCTGGAAAATCAGAATGCCACCGTCAAACGAAAACGGCGACCCGAAAGCCGCCTCCGGCAGTGGCTGCACATTTCACACCGGCGATCTGGGATCCGAAGCCGATTCGGCTGTCAGTCATCCTCGACCCGGCCACGCATTTTCTTGATCGAGCCGCGCCCGGCTTTGCTCTTCAGCCGTCTTTCGACCGCGCCCTTGGACGGCCTTGTCTTCTTGCGCGGCGGTGGCGGCGGTTCGGCGGCCTTGGCGACCAGTGCCGTCAGCCGCGCCCGGGCGTCCGCCCGGTTCTGCTCCTGCGTGCGGAAGCGTCCGGCTTCGATGACGATGACGCCGTCCTTGGTGGCGCGCTGGCCGGCAAGCTTGATGGTCCGTTCGCGCACACGCTCCGACAGGCCCGGTGCATTGGCAGCATCGAAGCGCAATTGCACCGCCGTCGCCACCTTGTTGACGTTCTGGCCGCCCGGGCCGGACGAACGGATGAAGTCCTCGTGCAGGTCACCCGGATTAATCACCGCATCGTCGGTGATGATGATTTTTTCGTCGGCGTTCATGCCGCAGTCATGGCGCGGCAGGCGAAAAAAGAAAAGGCCCGATCGAAGCCGGGCCTTGAAGCGCGACGGCTATTCAGCCGCTACCTGCATGCGTGGTGCAGCGCCGAGCACGGTTGCGTCGACATGGGCCTCGAACTTTTCGAAATTGTCGACGAACATGCCAACCAGCCTTGCCGCCTGCCGGTCATAGGCGGGCTTGTCGATCCAGGTCGATCTCGGGTCGAGAATGGCGCGGTCGACGCCGGTAACCGTCACCGGCACGTCGAAACCGAAATTGGCGTCGGTCCGGAAGTCGGCCGCTTTCAGCGAGCCGTCGAGTGCTGCCGCAAGCAGCGCCCGCGTTGCCTTGATCGGCATCCGCTTGCCGGTGCCGTAAGCGCCGCCGGTCCAGCCGGTGTTGACCAGCCAGCAATCGACGCCGTGGCGGGCGATGAGCTCGCGCAGCAGATTGCCGTATTCCGACGGATGCCGCGGCATGAACGGTGCGCCGAAGCATGTCGAAAATGTCGCTTCGGGTTCAGTAACGCCTTTCTCGGTCCCCGCCACCTTGGCGGTATAGCCGGAGAGGAAATGGTACATCGCCTGCGCCGGGGTCAGCCGCGCGATCGGCGGCATCACGCCGAACGCGTCGGCGGTCAGCATGATGATATTCTTCGGGTGGTTGGCGCGCCCCGTCTTGCTGGCGTTCGGAATGAAGTGGAGCGGGTAGGCGCAGCGTGTGTTTTCGGTCAGCCCGCCATCGTCGAAATCCGGCACGCGACCGGCGTCGAGCGCGACATTCTCCAGCACCGTGCCGAAGCGCTGGGTGGTGGCGAAGATCTCCGGCTCGGCTTCGGCCGAAAGCTTGATCGTCTTGGCATAGCAGCCGCCTTCGAAATTGAAGATGCCGTGCGGTCCCCAGCCATGCTCGTCATCGCCGACCAGCGTGCGCGACGGGTCGGCCGACAACGTCGTCTTGCCGGTCCCGGAAAGGCCGAAGAAGACGGCCGCGTCGCCGGCGAGTCCTTCATTGGCAGAGCAATGCATCGGCATCACGCCTTTTGCCGGCAGCAGATAGTTGAGCACGGTGAATACCGACTTCTTCATCTCGCCGGCATAGGAGGTACCGCCGATCAACACGATCATGCGCGAAAGATCGACGGCGATCACCGTTTCGCCGCGCGTGCCGTGGCGGGCGGGATCGGCGCGGAACGACGGCAGGTCGATGATCGTCAAATCGGGCACGAAATGCTCGAGTTCGGCGGCTGCCGGCCGGATGAGCAGATTGCGGATGAACAAGGAGTGCCAGGCAAGCTCCGTGATCACCCGGGTCGGCAGCTTCAGCTCCTCGTCGGCGCCGCCGACCAGGTCCTGCACATAAAGGTCCTTTCCAGCCGCATGGGCGCGAAAATCGGCAAGCAGCGTATCGAACTGCCCCGGCGAAATCGCTTTGTTGTTGTCCCACCATACATGCGGCGCGGTGCTTTCGTCGCGCACCACGAATTTGTCCCTGGGCGAGCGGCCGGTGTGCTGCCCGGTTTCGGCGGCAAGCGCGCCATGGGCGGTGAGTCGGGCCTCGCCACGGCGGATTGCCTCCTCGTAGAGCGCGGCCGCGCCGAAATTATAGCGCACCACGCCCGTGGTTCTCAGGCCGATCCGATCGATTATACATGCAGGATTGCGTTTGCCGGCTTCCGACATGGGTGTCCCTTCTTCGATTTACCGCGTCTTTACCGGCGAATTCCGGAACCCCCATTGCAGGAGCTAAAAACGTCAAAACCAGAAAAGGCGAATGATATCAAATCATTAATCGATTTAAATATTTTGAAAGTTGTTTAAATCGTTTATATGTGCAAAAACACTGATGGTTGCCCAAAGGATTGGCGATGTTCATTCGTCCAATCCATATCGAGGTACAATTGTGGCCGCCGGCATGCCGCGCGTGACAGCGGATAGAGCCTATGCCACATTTTGTACCTAATTTGTCCTGCAAAAGCCCCTTCTCGACGAAAGAAGGGACAGCTCATGAGGGAGCCGCTTGAAATGGCAACAATCGCGCTTGTCGACGACGATCGCAACATTCTGACTTCGGTTTCGATCGCCCTCGAATCCGAGGGTTATCGGGTTGAAACCTACACGGATGGGGCGTCGGCGCTGGAGGGACTGGCGGCGCGCCCGCCGAACCTCGCCATCCTCGACATCAAGATGCCGCGCATGGACGGCATGGAGCTGCTGCGCCGGATGCGCCAGAAATCCGACCTGCCGGTGATCTTCCTGACCTCCAAGGACGACGAGATCGATGAACTGTTCGGCCTCAAGATGGGCGCCGACGACTTCATTCGCAAACCCTTCTCGCAGCGTCTTCTGGTCGAGCGCGTCCGCGCCGTGCTGCGCCGCGCCAGTACCCGCGAGGCGGCCGCCAAGGCGCCCAACCAGCAGGCTCGGTCGCTTGAGCGCGGCCAGCTTGTCATGGACCAGGAGCGCCACACCTGCACCTGGAAGGGCGAGCCGGTGACGCTTACCGTCACCGAGTTCCTCATCCTGCATTCGCTGGCCCAGCGTCCAGGCGTCGTAAAAAGCCGTGATGCGCTGATGGATTCGGCTTATGATGAGCAGGTCTATGTCGATGACCGCACCATCGACAGTCACATCAAGCGGCTGCGCAAAAAGTTCAAGGCCGTCGATGATGACTTCGAAATGATCGAAACCCTTTACGGAGTCGGATATCGGTTCCGCGAAGCTTGAGTCGAGCGGGAGCTGCTATTCGATGGCAGTGGAAGTAGAGCGAGTGAGACGATCGGGCGCCGCCAGGCGCCCGCCGCGGATTCTGCCCGCCTTCGTGTCGAAAATCACGGTGCCGATGCGCCGGTTTCTCGGCCATCACATCTTTTCCAGCCTGACGCGGCGTATTCTCTTTCTCAATCTTGCCGGCCTGGCCGTCCTGGTCACCGGCATTCTCTACCTCAACACCTTTCGAGACGGGCTGATCGACGCCCGTGTCGAGAGCCTGATGACCCAGGGCGAGATCATTGCCGGCGCGATTGCTGCATCGGCGACGGTCGAGACCGATTCGATCAGCATCGATCCGGAAAAGCTGCTTGAGTTGCAGGCTGGCGAAAGCCTCGGCCCGGGCTCCGATCAGCTCGACAATCTCGATTTCCCGATCAATCCGGAGCGCGTGGCGCCGGTGCTCAGGCGGTTGATCTCGCCGACGCGCACGCGCGCCCGCATTTACGACCGCGACGCCAACCTGCTGCTCGATTCCCGCCATCTCTATTCGCGCGGTCAGATCCTTCGCTACGATCTGCCGCCGGTCGAAGAGGAGCAGCCGGATCTTCTGGAGCGCATCCAGAAATTCGTCTTCGATTTCTTCCGCAATAAGCAGCTGCCCGTCTATCGCGAGCAGCCGGGCGGCAACGGTGCTGCGTTTCCCGAAGTGGTCAAGGCGCTTACCGGCAGTCCGTCGACGATCGTGCGGATCTCGGAGCAGGGCGAGCAGATCGTTTCCGTGGCGGTGCCGATCCAGCGCTTCCGTGCCGTTCTCGGCGTACTGATGCTGTCGACCGAAGGTGGCGACATCGACAAGATCGTCGCGGCCGAGCGCAAGGCGATCCTGCGCGTGTTCGGCATCGCCGCGCTGGTTACCGCTATCCTGTCGATGCTGCTGGCCTCCACCATCGCCAACCCGCTGCGCCGGCTTTCCGCGGCGGCGGTCAGGGTTCGCCGCGGTGTCAAGAACCGCGAGGAAATTCCCGACTTCTCCGACCGCCAGGACGAGATCGGCAATTTGTCGATCGCCGTGCGCGACATGACCAATGCGCTCTACGCCCGCATTGAGGCGATCGAAAGTTTTGCCGCGGATGTCTCGCATGAATTGAAGAACCCACTCACCTCGCTGCGCAGCGCGGTGGAGACATTGCCGCTGGCCAAGAACGACAATTCGCGCAGCCGGCTGATGGATATCATCCAGCACGATGTGAGGCGCCTGGACCGCCTGATCACCGATATTTCCGATGCCTCCCGTCTCGATGCCGAACTGGCGCGGGAAGACGCGGGAACTGTCGACCTGAAGAAGTTCATCACCGATCTGGTCGCCGTCTCGCGCGAGGCCACACGCAACAAGAAGGCGGTCGAGATCGAATTCAAGGTCGCCAAACTGCCGCAGGGCGTGAAAGGCTACTTCGTCGTCGGCCATGATCTAAGGATCGGCCAGGTGATCACCAACCTGATCGAGAATGCCCGCTCGTTCGTTCCCGAAGAACGTGGCCACATCACCATATCGCTGGCGCGCGCCGGCAAGTTCAACATCGTCACCGTCGACGACAATGGCCCCGGCATCCGGGCCGACAACATCGATCGCATTTTCGAGCGGTTCTATACCGACCGGCCGGCCGGCGAGGCGTTCGGCCAGAACTCGGGCCTTGGCCTGTCGATATCCCGGCAGATCGTCGAAGCCCATGGCGGCACGTTGAGCGCCGAGAACATCCCGGGCACCAAGCCTGGCGAGATCAAGGGCGCCCGCTTCGTGGTGACGCTGCCGGCCGAAGGCTGACGGATGAATTCCAATCACGCCTGGTCCTATTGTGCAGCCTGAAAACATTCACGGCACCGCCATCCTGATAGGTGATTGCGGCATTCTCATCACCGGACCGTCCGGCTTGGGCAAAACGACGCTGGCGCTCGCCTTGATCGATCATTGCAGCCAGCGCGGGCTGTTTTCGCGGCTGATCGGCGATGACCAGCTCTATGCTGCCGATTGCGAGGGGCGGCTGGTCTGCCGCGCACCAGTCAGCATAGCCGGCCTCGTCGAGGTGCCGGGATTCGGCCCCAAGCCGATACCATTCGAGCCAAGCTGCGTGATCGACCTCATTATCCGGCTGGTGCCAGCCGGCAAAATGGCCCGCTTCCAGGAAGACTGCAGCGAACTCGTTTTCGGCGTACCAGTGCCGCGCATCGATCTTGCCGGGCGCAATGTCGCGGCGGCCTTGCCGGCAGTGATGTCGCGCCTGTCGATTGCGCCTTTCCTTTGATCCGATTTGGATTTTTTGCTGCAATGCGTCAAATTGGTCTGGGCCGGCGCAATTTTGGGCTTGTCAACGGGCCTTGCGTCGACAAGATAGCGCTCCCGCCACCTGGAACGGTCGGCGAGCATAAAATGCGCCTGTGAAGCGGCGATGACGGGAGCCACCAAAGAATGATCGGACTCGTGCTTGTAACGCACGGTCAACTGGCCGCCGAGTTCCGCAATGCCGTGGAACATGTCGTTGGGCCACAAGACAATTTCGAGACCGTGGCGATCGGTGCCGACGACGATATGGAACAACGCCGCCGCGACATTATCGACGCAGTCGGCCGCGTCGATACCGGATCAGGCGTCATCGTTTTGACCGACATGTTCGGCGGCACGCCCTCCAACCTCGCCATTTCCGTGATGGAATCCGGCCGCATCGAGGTCATTGCCGGCATGAACCTGCCGATGCTGATCAAGCTGTCCAGCGTTCGCAAAGGCGACAACATGGCGGCCGCGCTGGATGAGGCGCAGGCTGCCGGCCGCAAATACATCAACGTCGCCAGTCAGCTCCTGAGCAGCAAATGAGCGCGCTGTTGCCGGAAAAGGACAAGATCGTTCGCGACTTTCCGATCGTCAACCAGCGCGGCCTGCACGCGCGCGCCTCGGCCAAGTTCGTTCAAATTGCCAGCGGCTTCAATGCCACGGTCCAGGTCGAGAAGGACGGCGTCAAGGTCGGCGGCACCTCGATCATGGGCCTGATGATGCTGGCGGCGAGCCCCGGCTATTCGATCCGCGTCACCGCCAGCGGCCCGCAGGCCGAAGAGGTCATCGATGCGCTGGAGCAACTGGTTGCTTCCCGTTTTGGCGAGGAATGCTGACGGCGCTCTCTCGTGTTGGTTGCCGCTGAAGACATGCACGGATAAAGATTTCTTTATATCCCATTGTCGTCCGACTCCCGATCTGCTAGTCAGGCCGGCAACTCGCGCCCTCCCACACGCCTTCGGGGCGGGGCGCGTCCCGCAATCAATTCGCATCGGAGCACTGCCATGACGGGTAGCAAGGATTATGTGGTCGCCGACATCGCGCTTGCCGGCTGGGGCCGCAAGGAGATCGAGATCGCCGAAACCGAAATGCCGGGCCTGATGGCCTGCCGCGAGGAATTCGGCGACAAGAAGCCGCTCAGGGGCGCGCGCATCACCGGCTCGCTGCACATGACCATCCAGACCGCGGTGCTGATCGAAACGCTTAAGGCGCTCGGCGCCGATATCCGCTGGGCTTCCTGCAACATCTTCTCGACCCAGGACCACGCTGCCGCGGCCATTGCCGAGGCCGGAATTCCGGTGTTTGCCGTCAAGGGCGAGACGCTGGAGGATTATTGGGTCTACACCGACAAGATCTTCCAGTGGGCCGATGGCGGCACCTCCAACATGATCCTCGACGACGGTGGCGATGCCACCATGTACATCCTGATCGGCGCCCGCGCCGAGGCCGGCGAGGATGTGCTGTCCAATCCGGGCAGCGAAGAGGAAGAGATCCTGTTTGCCCAGATCAAGAAACGCATGCAGGCATCGCCCGGCTTCTTCACCAAGCAGAAGGAAGCGATCCGCGGCGTCACCGAAGAGACGACGACCGGCGTCAACCGGCTCTATCAGTTGCAGAAAAAAGGCCTGCTGCCGTTCCCGGCGATCAACGTCAATGATTCCGTCACCAAGTCGAAATTCGACAACAAATATGGCTGCAAGGAATCGCTTGTCGACGGCATTCGCCGCGGCACCGACACGATGATGGCCGGCAAGGTCGCGGTCGTCTGCGGCTATGGCGACGTCGGCAAGGGCTCGTCGGCTTCGCTCAAGGGTGCCGGTGCCCGCGTCAAGGTCACCGAGGTCGATCCGATCTGCGCGCTGCAGGCAGCGATGGACGGTTTCGAGGTGGTCACGCTCGAAGACGCGGCACCGACGGCAGACATCGTCATCACCACCACCGGCAACAAGGACGTCGTTACCCTCGACCACATGCGCCTGATGAAGGACATGGTGATCGTCGGCAACATCGGTCACTTCGACAACGAGATCCAGGTGGCGTCGCTGCGCAACCTGAAATGGACCAACATCAAGCCGCAGGTCGATATGATCACCTTCCCGGACGGCAAGCGGATGATCCTTTTGTCGGAAGGCCGTCTGCTCAACCTCGGCAACGCCACCGGCCACCCGAGCTTCGTCATGTCGGCGTCCTTCACCAACCAGGTGTTGGCCCAGATCGAGCTGTACACCAAGCCCGGTCAGTACGAGAACCAGGTCTATGTCCTGCCGAAGCATCTCGACGAAAAGGTCGCGCGCCTGCATCTCGATAAGCTCGGTGCCCGCCTGACCGAACTGTCCGGCGAACAGGCCGCCTATATCGGCGTCACCCCGCAGGGACCGTTCAAGCCGGAACACTACCGCTATTAACCACGACGAAACTTGCCACTAGATATTGAAGCCGGGCGATTGACTTTTCGCCCGGCTTTATTTTTGCGCTGATTGATTCTTCACGCCGATTCGCGCAAGCGCTATGGTGCTGATTCGCGGTCCGGGGACGAGGCCCGGGCGCACGCATCAGGGCGGTCTTGCATTCAGGCGGCGAAGAGGACCAAGACATGCCGGGGGATAACCCGCCTTGCGCGGGACAGGCCGTTTCCGGCGGCCATAACGATTCGATCACGGGCTCCGCTGCCAGAGGCGGCAGCCTTTTATGCCGTGCCGGCAGCCGTGTCGGGGTGCTGCTTGCTTCTTCCGCGCTGGTTGGTCCGCTGCTTGGCTTTGCCGCACATGCCCAAACCCGCGTGGCGCAAAAGGCCGGGCTGTCGGTCAGCACGGTCGAGGTCATGCAACTCGCCATGTTTGTCGGCGTCATGGGGGCGGCATTGCTGTCGGCCATCTTTCTGATCCGCGAAAGGGCGCGCACCGCGGCGGAAAATGCCGAGCTCAGGACCCGCATCGCCGACGTCAATGCCGCGCTGCAGCGCTCCGAGGCGCTGCTCCATTCCCGCGACCAGCGCGTGGTCGTATGGGCCGCCGAAAACAAGAAACCCGAGCTTGTCGGAACATTGCCGATCGAGAGCGGCGCGCCGGAGGACCGGGCGGCCTTCCTGGCTTTCGGCCGCTGGCTGATGCCGCGTTCGGCGGCCGCGTTGGAACATGCCGTGGCGGCGCTGCGGGACAAGGCAAAGCCCTTCGATCTGGTCATCGAATCGCAGGCCGGCCAGCCGCTCGAGGTTCACGGCCGCAAGAGTGCGGCGCATGTATTGGTTCGCTTCGTCTCGCTTTCGGAGACACAGCGAAGCCAGGCCAGGCTGAAGATCGAGAACCAGCGCTTGGCCGCCGACCATGAGACGCTGATCGGACTTCTCGATGCGCTCAAGATGCCGTCATGGCTACGCACCGTCGACGGGCGGCTGAAATGGGTCAACCGGGCCTATGCCGAAGCGGTCGAGGCCGAGAATGCCGAATCGGCGGTTCGTGACAGCAAGGAATTCCTCGGCGGCCAGGCGCGCGACACGATTGCTGCGCAGCACAAGTCGCACCCCGTCTTCGAACAGACGCTCTCCACTGTGATCGAAGGCGACCGCCGTATGTTTGCCGTGACCGACTTTGCCGGGGCGGATGGTTCGGCTGGTCTTGCCTGCGACATCAGCGCCATCGAGGCCATTCGCGCCGAGTATGAGCGGACCGTGCAGAGCCACGCCGATACGCTCGATCAGCTCAACACTGCCGTGGCGATTTTCGATACCGACGAGAAATTGCGGTTTTTCAATCAGGCGTTCCAGAAACTATGGGGCCTCGACAGCGGCTTCCTGCACAGCGCGCCGGACAACGCCTTGCTGCTCGACCGCCTGCGCAGCGAAGGCAAGATTGCCGAGCAGCCCGAATGGCGGCGCTGGAAAGAGAGCTTGCTCGGCGCTTATCGCGCGGTTGAATCGCAGGAGCATTGGTGGCATCTGCCGGACGGCAAGACCATTCGCGTCGTCGCCAACCCGCAGCCCAAGGGCGGCGTCACCTGGGTGTTCGAGAACCTGACCGAGAAGATGGACCTTGAAAGCCGCTACCAGACCGCCGTCCGGGTTCAGGGCGAGACGCTCGACAACCTTGCCGAAGGCGTCGCTGTATTCGGTCCCGACGGCAGGCTGAGATTGTCCAACCCGGCCTTCGCAGCACTGTGGGGGCTGGATGCCGATGCCTCAAAACCCAACGTCCATGTCTCGACGATCCGCGACCTTTGCGACCGCCGTGCCGTCGACAGTCCGTGGGGCGGGTTCGTTGCCGCCATCACCGGCTTCGACGACGAGCGCCGCGACCGCCACGGCCAGACCGAATTGAACAACGGCACCGTTTTGCGCTACGCCGTCATCCCCTTGCCCAACGGCCAGGTGATGATGACCTTCGTCGACGTTACCGACAGCGTCAATGTCGAGCGGGCGCTGAAGGACAAGAATGAGGCGCTGCAAAAGTCCGACCAGATCAAGAACGAATTCGTGCAGCACGTCTCCTATGAGCTGCGCTCGCCACTCACCAACATCATCGGCTTTACCGAGCTTCTTTCACTGCCGTCGACTGGTCCATTGAACCAGAAGCAACGCGAATATATCGGGCATGTCGGCTCGTCCTCCTCGGTCCTGCTCACCATCGTCAACGACATCCTCGATCTGGCGACGGTGGATGCCGGCATCATGGAACTCGACATTTCCGAAGTTCACATCGATCGAACCATTACAGCCGCCGCCGAACTGGTCGCCGACCGACTGGAGGAACATGCGATCAAGCTTAGGATCGACGCAGCGGCCGCGCCGAAAACCTTCCACGGCGACGAAATCCGGGTCCGCCAGATCCTCTACAATCTGCTCAGCAATGCCGCCAATTACGCGCCGGAGGCGAGCACCATAACGCTCGCCTGCCGCCAACTTGCCGACGGCGTGGAATTTTCCGTTCACGATGACGGCCCTGGCATGCCGCCGGACCTGCTTGACTCGGTGTTCCGGCGCTTCGAGCCGCGCACCAATGGCGGCCGCCGCCGCGGCGCCGGGCTCGGCCTGTCGATCGTCAAGAGCTTTGTCGAACTGCATGGCGGCAGCGTCCGCATCGAGACCGGCAGGGACAAGGGCACTACGGTTGTTTGCGCCTTTCCCGACACGCCGTCCGGCATCCGCGCGGCGGCCGAGTAGCGCGTTCGATGGCGGTATTGGTGCTGGAGCGTTTTCTCGCCGACGAGGCTGCGACGGCAAGGCTTGGTGAGGACCTCGCCATGTCGCTGCGCATTGGCGACGTGCTCGCTCTCAAGGGCGATCTCGGCGCCGGCAAGTCGACCTTGGCGCGGGCGCTGGTCAAGGCACTGGCCGACGATGCCGGCCTCGACGTGCCGAGCCCGACCTTTACGCTGGTCCAGAGTTACGACACGCGTGTGCCGGTCCATCATTTCGATCTCTACCGCTTGGGCGCGGCATCCGAGTTGGACGAGCTGGGTTTCGACGAGGCGCTGACGCAAGGGGCCGCACTGGTCGAATGGCCGGAACGGGCAGAGGCATATTTGCCGAAAACCTCGGTGCTGGTCGAACTTCTCCAGCAGGGCGACGGCCGATTGGCGAGACTATCGGGAGGGGGCGCCGCCTTCGAGCGCGCGGCGCGATCGCTGGCCATGCGCGATTTTCTCGGCCAGGCCGGTTGGGGCGAAGCGCAGCGGCGATATTTCATCGGTGATGCCTCGGCTCGCTCCTACGAGATCGTCACGCTCGCCGGATTTCCGCCGCGCGTGCTGATGAACTCGCCAAGGCTGGTGCTCGGACCGCCAGTCCGCGACGGCAAACCCTATGCCGAGATCGCCCACACCGCGCAATCCGTTTCGGCGTTCGTCGCCATTGACCGTGCCTTGCGGGCCGGCGGCGTCAGCGTCCCGGAAATCCATGCTCAGGATCTCGACCAGGGTTTTCTGCTGCTGGAGCATCTCGGGTCCCAAGGGTTCCTGGACAAGCGCGGCCAGCCGGTGGCCGAGCGCTACGCGGCGGCGGCCGAACTGCTTGCCATGATGCACGGCAAAACATGGCCGGCCAGCATGCAGGCCGGCCCCGGCGTCTTCCACGAGGTGCCGCCTTTCGATCGCGACGCCATGATGATCGAGGCCGAATTGCTGGTCGACTGGTATGTCCCTGCGATATCAGGCGCTCCGCCAAGCGAGGCGTTGCGCGCCGGTTATCGCAGCGAATGGAATGCGGTGCTCGATCGGCTCGAGGGGCGCGAATACACGCTAATGCTGCGCGACTTCCATTCGCCCAACCTGATCTGGCGCGGTGACCGTTCCGGTCACGATCGTCTCGGCGTCGTCGATGTCCAGGATGCGCTCATCGGTCCGTCAGCCTACGACGTCGCCTCGCTCGCCATGGACGCGCGCGTCACCATTTCACCTGAAATCGAAAAGCACACGCTCGCCGCCTATATCGCCGCGCGACGCGACGCCGGCGTCTTCGACGAAGACGAATTCCGCGAAACCTATGCAATCATGGCCGCACAGCGCAATTCCAAGATCCTCGGCATTTTCGTGCGGCTCGAAAAACGCGACAGCAAGCCTTATTATCTGAAGCATCTGCCGCGCATCCGCGATTATCTTCGCCGGGCGCTGGCGCATCCGGCGCTGGCCGGGCTGCAGGATTTCTACATCGCCCACGGCTTGCTGGAGGAACGCTCGATTTGAAGGCTAAGGATTTGGGCCTGAAAGCGTCGGGACCGATGCCGACGACCGCCATGGTGCTTGCCGCCGGGCTCGGCAAGCGCATGCGGCCGATCACCGAGACCATGCCGAAGCCGCTGGTCAAGGTCGCCGGCAGGACATTGCTCGACTGGGGGCTGGACAGCCTAGCCGAAGCCGGTGTCGCCAAGGCCGTCGTCAACGTCCATTACCTGCCGCAACAGATCGTGGACCATGTAGCCCGCCGCAGTGCGCCGAGAATCGTCATCTCGGATGAGAGCAGCGGCCTGCTCGACTCTGCCGGCGGCATCGTCAAGGCATTGCCCAAGTTAGGGGCACCCTTCTATGTGCTCAACGCCGACACCTTCTGGATCGACAGGGGCGTTTCCAATCTCAGGCGACTTGCCCTTGCATGGGAGGGCGCGACAATGGACATTCTGCTGATGCTTGCGGATCTCCAGTCGGCAACCGGACATAGCGGCGGCACCGATTTCCTGATGGCGCCGGACGGCGCGTTGCGGCGTGCGAACAACGATCCGGCCGGCCTGATCTATGCCGGCGCCGCAATCGTCCATCCGCGCATCTTCAAGGACGCGCCGGCCGGCCCGCTGTCGCTCAACGCCTATTTCGATGCGGCAATCGCCGCCGGCCGCCTGTTCGGCATGACGATGCGTGGCCATTGGATCACTGTCGGTACACCCGACGCGATCCCGCGGGCGGAAGCAGCGGTCGCCGCCGCGCTTGCCGGCACGCCTGATGCTCTTGCTGAGGCACCCGGCGCTCTTACCGAGTCGAAATGAGCGGCTCCCGCCGCGTTTTCTCGATCCCGCCCGGAGCGCCGTTCCTGCCGACGCTGGCCGAGGCGCTGCTTGCAGGGCGCCTGGTTCCCGGCTTTGCCTATGATGGCGATCCGCTGGTGCTGGCCGATCTCACCATCTACGTGCCGACGCGCCGTGCAGCGCGGGCGCTCCGCGGCGTCTTCGTCGATGCTCTCTCGCGCTCGGGAAGCCGTTCGGCGATCCTGCCGGTCATCCGCCCACTTGGTGAGTTTGATGAAGATGAAGCCGCCTTCGAGACGGAAGCTTCGGCCGCCATCGACTTTGCGCCGCCGATCGCCGCGGTCGAGCGTCTTCTGCTGCTTGCGCCGCTGGTGCGGGCGTGGAAACGCCGCCTGCCGGCACATGTCGCGGCATTGTTCGACGAGGAGATCGTCATCCCGGCCTCCGCCGCCGACGCCATCTGGCTGGCGCGCGACCTTGCACGGCTGATGGATGAGATCGAGACGGAAGGCACGGATTGGGCGAGGCTCGCCGACCTTGTAACCGGCAACCTTGCAGGCTGGTGGCAGGTGACGCTCGATTTCCTGACCATCGTGACTGAGAACTGGCCGAAGCTGCTCGAGGAACGCCGTCGCTCCAATCCGGCAGCGCATCGCAATGCCCTGATAAGGCTGGAAGCGGCGCGGCTGAAGCGCAATCCACCCGCCGGGCCGGTGATCGCCGCCGGCTCTACCGGCTCCATCCCCGCCACGGCCGAGCTGCTTGCCGTAATCGCCGGTCTGCCCAATGGCGCTGTTGTGCTGCCCGGCCTCGACCGGACGCTGGACGAGCCGTCCTTTGCCGCCGTCAGTGCACCTGGTGCGCGGCCGGCTTTGCTTGGCCATCCGCAATACGGCCTGGCAAAGTTGATCGGCAAGATCGGGGTGCTTCGGGCCGATGTCGGGGAGCTTGCTGTTGCGCCGCGGCCACTTGCGCTGCGCGCCGCACTTGTCGGCGAGGCGCTGCGGCCGGCGGAGACCACCGAGCTCTGGGCCGAGACGCGCGCGCGCTTCACCGCTGGCGATAGTGCCGAGGCCTTCGCTGGTGTGACGCTTCTCGAGGCCGCCAGCGAACGCGACGAAGCCGTGGCGATCGCCGTTGCGCTCAAACAGGCCGTCGAACGGCCCGGCCAGCGCGCCGCACTGGTCACCGGCGACCGCGCGCTGGCGCGACGCGTCTCGGTCGAGCTGTTGCGCTTCGGCGTCGCCGCCGACGATTCCGGCGGCACGCCGCTCATCAACACGCCAGCCGCCAGCCTGCTCCGGCTGGCGCTTCAGGCGGCGTTCCGCCCGGGCGATCCGGTCGCCCTGCTGTCACTGCTCAAGCATCCCTTGCTTGGCCTCGGCCTGGAGCGGGCAAGCGTCCGCCATGCGGCCGAAATCGTCGAACTCGTGGCGCTGCGCGGCGGCACCGGTCGCCCGGACGTCGCGTCGCTGCCGCAACTCTTCGGTGCCCGGCTTGCCGAATTCGACGACGGCGGCAATCGCCGCCCGCCTTTCTGGCGATCGCGCCTCTCGGTCAGGCGCATCGAACAGGCGCGCGATCTGCTGATCCGGCTAACGGCTGCGCTGGCGCCGCTGGTTGCCTTTCGCGGCGAGGAGAATGCCGATCTTGCCACGCTTGTGCGCGCCAGTGTCGGCGTGCTCGAAAGCCTCGGCCGCGCTGCTGACGGAAGCCTCAGCGAACTCTATGCCGGCGATGCCGGTGAAAAGCTTGCCGAGCTCTTGCGCGGTCTGGTCGCGGCCTCGGTGTCGTTCTCCTTCGCCGCGGACGAATGGCCCGATGTGATGGAGGCGCTGATTGCGCCCGAAATGGTCAAGCCGGCGCAGGGCACCGACAGGAGCATCGCCATCTGGGGCGTGCTGGAAGCGCGGCTTCAGGATATCGACACGCTGGTCGTCGGCGGACTCAACGAAGGCGTGTGGCCGCGCAAGCCGGAGAGTGACCGCTTTATGTCGCGGCTGATGAAGACCGGCATCGATCTTGAACCGCCGGAGCGGCGCATCGGCCTTGCCGCCCATGATTTCCAGATGGCCATGGGCGCCAAAAAAGTGGTGCTGGCTCGCTCCGCCCGTTCCGGCGACGCTCCGTCGGTGCCGTCGCGCTGGCTGCAGCGTATCCTTACCTTCGTCGGCGAGGACCATGCTGTGGCACTTCGCCGGCGCGGCGATGAACTGCTTGCCTGGGCGCGTGCGCTTGATGCCGGCGAAAAGCAGGACTTTGCGCCGAGGCCGCAGCCGAAACCGCCGCTCGCCCTGCGGCCGCACCACTTCTCGGTCACCGAGATCGAGACGCTACGTCGCGACCCATATGCGGTCTATGCCAGAAGGATACTCGGCCTGATGCCACTCGATCCGGTCGTTCGTGATCCGGGCGCTGCCGAGCGCGGCACGCTGTTTCACGCCATTCTGCACCTCTTCTCAGCGAGGGTGGCCGACCCGCGCGCGCCGGAGGCGCTGGACGGGCTCATCGCCGCCGGCCGGTCCTGCTTTGCCGAGGCTGCCCTGCCCGCCGATGTCGAGGCGGTGTGGTGGCCGCGCTTCGAAAAGCTTGCCGCCGGCATTATCGAATGGGAGCGCGGCCGGGCCGCCGCCGTGGTACGGCGGCACGCCGAGGAACGCGCCGAAAAGACCGGCGTCGGCCGATCCGGCGTGACCCTGTCCGGCTATGCCGATCGCATCGATCTGCTGGCCGGCGGCATGGCCGACATCCTCGATTACAAGACCGGCTCCTCGCCATCCAAAGCGCAGGCGCACACGCTGCTCGCGCCGCAACTGGCGCTGGAGGGCGCGCTGCTGCGTCGCGGCGCCTTCAAGGAGCTTGGCGCATGCGAGCCGTCGCAATTGGCCTTCGTGCGGCTGAAGCCGAACGGAGAGGTGTTCGAGGAATCGATCCTCGAATACAACCGCAAGCCGCGAACCGCCGCCGATCTCGCCGAAGAGGCTTGGGCGCGGCTGGAAAAACTGCTGATCCACTACGCCGACCCGGCGACCGGCTATCTGTCGCGGGCGCTGCCGTTCCGCGAAGGTGAGACCGACGGCGACTACGACCATCTCGCCCGCGTGCTGGAATGGTCCGCCGGCGGCGACGCCGACGAGGAGGGAGGGGAGGCGTGAAGAAGGCCTATCCCATCCCGAGCGACACCGCCGCCAGCCAAGCGAGCGCCTCCGACCCGCATAACTCCGCATGGGTGTCGGCAAACGCCGGATCGGGCAAGACCCATGTGCTCGCCCAGCGCGTCATCCGGCTTTTGCTGCGCGGCACCGATCCGTCCAAGATCCTGTGCTTGACCTATACGCGCGCCGCCGCCGCCAACATGTCGAACCGGGTGTTTTCGACCCTATCGCAATGGACGGCGCTTGGTGATGCCGAGCTCTCGACACGGATAGAGGCGCTGGACAGCCGCCAGCCCGACCGCGAAACCATGCGCCAGGCGCGGCGGCTGTTTGCCGAGGCGCTGGAAACACCGGGCGGGCTGAAGATCCAGACCATTCACGCCTTCTGCGAATCGGTGCTGCATCAGTTCCCGCTGGAAGCCAACATCCCGGCGCATTTCGAAATGCTTGATCCGCAAATGGAGGCTTCGCTGTTCGCCGCCGCCCGCCGCGACATGATCTCCGGCGGCGTTGCAGGCGATGCGGCACTGGCCGAGGCTTTCGCCACCGTGCTGGAGCGCGGCGGCGAACATGGGCTCGACGCGTTGCTAGGCGAGATCGTGCGCAAGCGCGACGGTTTGCGCACCTTCGTCGCCGCGGCCGGCGGCGATGGTTTTCAGGCGCTGTTCGACGAGTTCCATTTCCGCGCCGGCCAGACCGCCGAAGGCATCGCCGCCTCGGTCTGGCCGCTGCCCGGCTTCCTGCCGGATTATCTCGTCACCTTTTCACGGGCGGCCGAGGCCGCCGATGCGCGCATCGTGCTGAACAATCTGCTGCCATACGCCCGTCTTGCCTTTGCCGAGGACGATCCGGTCCGACGCCTGAATTTGCTCTCCAAGGCTTTCTTGAGGGCCGATGGCGAGCCTTATGATCCGGCAAAGACGTTCAAGAAGGCGCTGCTCGACCGGCTGCCCGATCTTGCCGAACGTTATCTCGTGGCGGTCGACGCCATTCTCGAAATCTCCGACCGCCTGGCCTTGTTCAGGATGTTGGAAGGCACGCGTGCCGCGCTGACCATCGCCGACTGGCTGATCGCCCGCTACGAGCAATTGAAGCGCGCCCGCGGCTTCCTCGACTTCAACGACCTGATCACCCGCACTGTCAATCTACTGGCGCGGCCCGACGCCGGCCCATGGGTGCAATACAAGCTCGACCAGGGCATCGACCACATCCTCCTCGACGAGGCGCAGGACACCAGTCCCGACCAGTGGGACGTGGTCAAGCGGCTGGCGGAGGAGTTCTTTGCCGGGCTCGGCGCCCGCGACGCCGTCCACCGCACCATCTTTGCGGTCGGTGACGAAAAGCAGTCGATCTATTCCTTTCAGGGGGCCGCCCCGGATTCCTTTGCTGACAGCCGGCTTTTGTTTGCCGGCAAAGTTAGAAGCGCCGCCGCCGCCTTCGCCGATCTCAAGCTGACCTGGTCGTTCCGCTCGACCGACGACGTGCTTGCGGCGGTGGATCGTGTCTTTGCCGACCCGAACGTGCGGCGCGGCATCAGCCACGATCCCGATCCGCTCGACCACAAGGCGATCCGCACCGATGCGCCGGGTTATGTCGAGGTCTGGCCGTCGATCGGCGCCGATGTCGTCGACGAACCAGACGATTGGACGCAAGCGGTCGACCATGCCCATGCGCCGGCAGTACGCGTCGCTGAAAACGTCGCGGCAACCATTGCCGGCTGGATCGGCGGCGGCGAGACTATCGAAGGCCGCGGCAAGAAACTGCGGCCCGGCGACGTGCTGGTGCTGGTGCGCAAGCGCGATCGCTTCGTCCATGCGCTGACGCGGGCGCTGAAGCGCCGCGACATTCCGGTGGCCGGCGCCGACCGGCTCAGCCTGCCCGGCCACATCGCGGTGAAGGACCTGATCGCACTCGGCCATTTTCTCATCCAGCCGCAGGACGATCTGTCGCTGGCCGCCGTGCTGCGCAGCCCGATCTTCGATGTCTCGGAAGAGCAGCTTTTCGCGCTTGCTGCCGAGAGGCCGTCGGGCGTCTCGCTGTTCGCCTCGCTGCGCCGGCATGCCGGCGAAAGCGAGGCGTTGGCCGCCGTCGTCAGCCGGCTCGACACATGGTCGAACGAAGTCGCATTCAAGCCGGTGTTCGAATTTTACGCCGGAGCTCTCGCCCGCGACGGCCTGCGCAAGAAGATGATCGCGCGGCTCGGTCCGGAGGCCGGCGACATCCTCGACGAATTCCTGAATTTCTGCCTGGCCGAGGAGCGGACCGGCCTGCCGGGACTGGAATCCTTCCTGTCGACATTGGAAAACGCCGGCCCCGAGATCAAGCGCGAAATGGACCAGACCCGCGACGAGGTTCGCGTCATGACCGTGCATGCCGCCAAGGGCCTGGAAGCGCCGGTGGTATTCCTGGTCGATGGCGGCTCCGCGCCGTTCAGCGACCAGCACCTGCCGAGATTGATGCCGTTCGAAGGGTCGGGCGACTGCTGGGAGGGCAAGGGCTATCTCTGGCGGTCGGCCAGCGATGTCGCCAATGGATTTTCACGCGCCGCATCGGCCCGCGCCCGCGAGCTCGCCGACGACGAATACCGCCGGCTGCTCTATGTCGGCATGACTCGCGCCGAGGATCGGCTGATCGTCTGCGGCTACCATGGCAAGCGGGCGCAGAATACCGGCACCTGGCATTCGGTCGTCAGCCGCGCGCTGGTCGGCGCCGCTGAAAGCGCGGAACGCCGGCATCCCGCCACTGGCGAGACCGTGCATCGTTTCCAGGTGACGAAGCTGCCGCCCATGCCACTGGCGGCAGTGGATGAGGCACGGCAGGCGGAACGCTTTGCGCCACTGCCGGAAACCCTGTTCCAGCCTTTGCCGCCTTTCGAGGAACTGCCGCGGCCGCTCTCGCCGTCCGGCGCCTCGGTGCTGATCGACGAGGCGCGGCAAGCGGTGGCCGACACGCGTTCGCCGGTATTGGATGCCGACGCCGAGCCCGGCTTTGCCGTGATTCGCGGGTTGGCGCTGCACAAATTGCTGCAGATGCTGCCCGGCATCGCCGAGGGAAAACGCCAGGATGCCGCCGAGCGCTATTTGGCGCGCGCCGGAGCTCAATGGCCTGAAGACGAGCGCGACAAAGCCTTGGCTGGCGTTTCCAGAATTCTTGCCGACAGCCGCTTCGCGCCGCTGTTTGCACCAAACTCGCGCGCTGAAGTCGCCATCATGGGCAGCCTGGAGGTGAGGGGCAAACTGCGCTTGATCTCCGGCAAGATCGACCGGCTGGCAGTAACGCCGGACAAGGTTTCGATCGTCGACTACAAGACCAATCGGCCAGCGCCAGCTACGCTCGCCGAAGTGCCGCAAGCCTATGTTCTGCAACTCGCACTTTATCGCGCGCTGCTTCAGCCGCTCTATCCGGGACGCGAGGTCTCGGCGGCGCTGCTGTTCACCGAGGCGCCGCGGCTGATCGAACTGCCGGCGGCCGCAATGGACGACGCGCTTGCTAGACTCACGGGAGCGTGACACAACACTTGCTTGAAGACGGACACGATCACCACCACATTTGGTGCGACGAACAAATCGAAAGGATCTCAGCATGGCCACCGTCAAGGTCGACAAGAGCAATTTCCAGGCCGACGTGCTCAACGCCAAAGAGCCGGTCGTGGTCGATTTCTGGGCGGAATGGTGCGGCCCGTGCAAGATGATCGCCCCGGCGCTTGAGGATATCGCCATCGAACTCGGCAGCAAGATAAAGATCGCCAAGCTCAACATCGATGAGAATCCTGAGTTGGCCGCGCAGTTCGGCGTGCGCTCGATCCCGACGCTGATGATCTTCAAGGGCGGCGAAGTCGCCGATATGAAGGTCGGTGCTGCGCCGAAAACGGCATTGTCGCACTGGATCAACGGCAGTCTCGCCTGATCCGATCAAAATTTTGCAGAAAAGCCCGGCCTCGCGCCGGGCTTTCTTTTGCTGGCGTCATTGGTGGGCCGCTCTGGCACTCGCGGCTTGCCGCCCCGTATTCTTCTCTTCTGAATACAAAGGAGAAGCGATATGACCGGATCCGCCAAGGCCACCGTCTTCATCGACAATGAGCGCGTCATCGTCACCGAATACCGCTTCGCCCCGGGCGACAACACCGGCTGGCACCGCCATGGCCACGACTATGTGATCGTGCCGTTGACCGACGGCAAGGTGAAGCTCCTGACCAAGGATGGCGAATCCTTCGCCGAAATGAAGAAGGGCGCGCCGTATTTCCGCAACGAGGGCGTCGAACATGACGTCATCAGCGCGAACGACGGCGAATTCGCCTTTATCGAGGTCGAGCTGAAGTAATCCACCAAGCATCGGCTGCGCCGCCACATTGTCCGGCGACGCGCGATCACCAATCCGCGATACGATCGCCGCCGACGAATTGTGCGCTTTTCTCAGTGTATTCGAACAGTTCGATCTTCACGCCGTTGGGGTCGCGGATCCAAGCCTGGTAGGTGTCATCGCACCCGCGTTTCTTTGAGGTGACATCAACCCCCTTTGACCTCAGGTGGGCGATCGCGGCGTCGATGTTTTCCACTTCGAGGCAGAAGTGGTTGATCTGGTTCAAGTCGCTATAGCTCGCGCCGTCTTTCTGGAACACCTCGACATGGCTACGGCTGCCGCAATTGAGATAGAAGCCGAAAATCTTGCCGTCGCGCAGGAAATTGAACTGCGTATCCATGCCGAGGACGTCCCGATAGAAGCTTCGCGTCTTCTCTAGGTCATTCGCGAAAATGCAAACGTGAGCGAGCTGCTTTACCTTGATCATGATTGGCTCCTCGCGGTGATCTGATAGGTGTGGCGTCATCATGGCCCGGGTGGAGGCACGCCTCAAACCGGCGGTGTGCCGTTTTCGGCCAATACCGCACCGGCCAGGTAAAGCGATCCGCCGATCAGGATTCGCGGCGACGGTCCGTCCCACGTGTCGCGCAGCAGCATCAGCGCATTGGCGACGGAACTGACGGGTTCGGCCGACAGGCCGGCCTCGATGGCGCGCGTCGCCAGTTCGTCGTTCGGCACGCCCGCGTCGCTCGTGCTCACCGGCACGGTGTAAACGTGCCGCACCAGCCCTTTGAAGGCACGGAAATAGCCGCTTTGGTCCTTGGTGTTGATCATGCCCGAGATCAGGAACAGCGGCCGCGGGTTCTTGTCCTCTTGCTCGGCCAGCGCCTCGGCGACGACCACGCCAGCGCCGGGATTGTGGCCGCCGTCGAGCCAGATGTCGGCGCCCTTCGGCGCCAGTTCGCTCAGCCGGCCCTGAGGCAGCTTTTGCATGCGGCCCGGCCAGGCGACATTCGTCATCGCCTTCTCGGCGGCGCGGTGGCTGATCTCGAAGCCCGCCGCCTTGACCGCTGCGATCGCCGCTGCCGCATTGGCGAATTGATGGCGCCCCGGCAGGCGCGGCGGCGGCAGGTCCATCAATCCGTCTTCGTCCTGATAGACCATGCGGCCGTTTTCCTCATAGGCGAGGAAATCCTGGCCATAGACGAAGGCGGGGCAGTCGAGCCGTTCGGCGGTTTCGATGAGCACCTGCTGCGCCGTCTCGCTTTCCTGCGCGCCGATGACGACCGGGCATCCACGCTTGATGATGCCGGCCTTTTCGGCGGCGATCAGTTCAACGCGGTCGCCGAGATAGGCTTCGTGGTCGAGCGAGACCGGCATGATCACCGACACGGCCGGCTCGGCGATGACATTGGTGGCGTCGAATCGGCCGCCAAGGCCGACCTCGAGGATGACGGCATCGGCCGGATATTCGGAAAACAGCACGAAGGTGACTGCGGTGAGGATTTCGAACACGGTGATCTTCTGGCCTTGATTGGCCTTGGCGACGCGGGCGATGGCTTCGGCGAAGACCTTGTCGTCCACCAGCCTGCCGCCGCCATCGGCGGCCAGTCGGTAGCGCTCATGCCAGTTCACCAGATGTGGCGATGTGTGGACATGGACGCGGTAGCCGGCGGCTTCGAGCAGCGCCCGTGAAAAGGCGGCACAGGAGCCCTTGCCGTTGGTGCCGGCGATGTGGATGACCGGCGGCAGCTGGTCCTGCGGGTTGCCGAGGCGCTCGAGTAGCCGCGAAATGCGGTCAAGCGAAAGGTCGAAGCCCTTCGGGTGAAGCGCCATCAGGCTTTCGATTTCGCGGTCGGCGGCAAGCGTGGTCATGAAGGAATCCTAAGCGTGCGCACAACGGCACACAACAGCCGCCCGCGCCGCATGATGTCGTGTCAGGCTTGCGGCCTGGCCTCGACCGGGATCACCGACGGCGGCAGGATTTCCGGCTCCTGCGATTTTTGCTCTTCCGGCAGCTTGAGCAGCATTCTCAGCAGCCGCGCAATCGTCTGGCGCATCTCCAGCCGTGACACCACCATGTCGACCATGCCGTGTTCCATCAGATATTCGGCGCGCTGGAAGCCGTCGGGCAGCTTTTCCCTGATGGTCTGCTCGATGACGCGCGGGCCGGCAAAGCCGATCAGGGCGCCGGGCTCCGCAATGTGCACGTCACCCAGCATGGCGTAGGAGGCGGTGACGCCGCCGGTCGTCGGGTTGGTCAGGACGACGATGTAGGGAAGGCCGGCCTCCTTCAGTCTGTCGACGCCGACCGTGGTCCGCGGCAACTGCATCAGCGACAGGATGCCTTCCTGCATACGGGCGCCGCCGGAGGCCGCAAACAGGATCAGCGGCCGCTTGCGCTGCAGGGCGACCTCAAAGCCATGCACGATGGCGTCACCGGCCGCCATGCCGAGCGAGCCGCCCATGAAGGCAAAATCCTGCACCGTCACCACCACCGGCAGGCCTCCGACGGTACCCAGCGCATTGATGATGGCGTCTTCCATGCCGGTCTTGGCCTTGGCATCCTTCAGCCGGTCTACATAGCGCTTCTCGTCGCGGAACTTGAGTGGATCCTGCACCACCTTGGGGTTTTCCAGCGTTTCGTATTTGCCGTCGTCGAGGAAGAACTTCAGCCGTTCCTTGGCCGATATCTTCATATGGTGGCCGGAGGACGGGATGACGAACTGGTTCTGCTCCAGATCCTTGTGGAACACCATTTCGCCGGTCTCGGGATCCTTGATCCACAGGTTTTCCGGCATGTCGGTGCGGCGGCCGAGCATCGAATTGATCTTCGGGCGGACGTAATTGGTGATCCAGTTCATCGCTTCGGCTCCTGTCCTTACGAAGAGTTAGACCATGATCCCGAAAAGTGGAAACCGGTTTTCGGCAAAGATCATGGTCAACCAGATGATCAAGACTATTCGGCGGCAGCAAGGCGAGCCGCGCGAACCCCTTGCGACAGCCCGCTGACCAGCGTGGCGACGGCTTCTGCCGGATCGGCGGTCTTTTCGCCCTTCGGCCCGAGCACGTTGGCGACCGCATTGACGATCGCCGTGCCGACGACGACGCCGTCGGCCGAGGCACCGATGGTGCGCGCCTGCTCGGCGGTCTTGACGCCGAAGCCGACGCAGACGGGCAGGTCGGTATGGCTCTTGATGCGCTTGACCGCTGCCGCCACCTTGCCGGTGTCGGCCAGCGCCGAGCCGGTAATGCCGGTCATCGAGACATAGTAGACGAAGCCCGACGTGTTCTGCAGCACCTTGCGCAGGCGCTTGTCGTCGGTGGTCGGGGTCGCCAGCCGGATGAAGTTGATGCCGGCCTTGAGTGCCGGGATGCAAAGCTCCTCGTCCATCTCCGGTGGCAGGTCGACGACGATCAGCCCGTCTATGCCGCTGGCCAGCGCGTCGCTCAGGAAGCGCTTGACGCCGTAGATGTAGATCGGATTGTAGTAGCCCATCAAGACAATCGGCGTTTCATTGTCGCCGGCGCGGAATTCCGAGGCCATCTTCAGCGTCTTGACCAGTGTCTGGCCGCCCTTCAGCGCCCGCAGGCCGGCCGCCTGGATCGCCGGGCCGTCGGCCATTGGATCAGAAAACGGCATGCCGAGCTCGATGATGTCGCTGCCGGCGCCAGGCAGCGCCTTCATGATCGACAGCGACGTGTCGTAGTCGGGGTCGCCGCCCATGAAATAGGTGACGAGTGCCGGTCGGCCTTCGGCCTTCAGCTTCGCCATGCGGCGGTCGATACGGGTGGTCATGATCAGATCTCCATGCCCAGCATATTGGCCACCGTATGCACGTCCTTGTCGCCGCGGCCGGACAGATTGACGATGACGATCTGGTCCTTGTCCATATCAGGCACGATCTTCACCGCCTGCGCGATAGCGTGGGCGGATTCCAGCGCCGGAATGATGCCCTCGACGCGCGTCGTCAGCTGAAACGCCTCGAGCGCCTCGTCGTCGAGGATCGGCACATAGTCGACGCGGCCGGAATCGCGCAGCCACGAGTGCTCCGGCCCGACGCCGGGATAGTCGAGCCCGGCCGAGATCGAGTGGCCGTCCATGATCTGGCCGTCGGCGTTCTGCAGGAGGTAGGTACGGTTGCCATGCAGCACGCCGGGCGCGCCGGCACTCATCGAAGCGCAATGCTCGATGCCATCGAGGCCGCGGCCGCCGGCTTCGACGCCGATGATGCGAACCTCTTTGTCGTCGAGGAAGGGATGGAACAGGCCGATGGCGTTGGAACCGCCGCCGACACAAGCGATGATGGTGTCCGGCAGCCGGCCTTCCTGCTCGAGGATCTGGGCGCGCGCCTCGGTGCCGATCACCGATTGGAAGTCGCGCACCAGCTCTGGATAGGGGTGGGGGCCGGCGGCGGTGCCGATCAGGTAATAGGTGTCCTCGACATTGGTCACCCAGTCGCGCAACGCCTCGTTCATGGCGTCCTTCAGCGTGCCGTGGCCGGCGGTCACCGGCCGCACTTCCGCGCCCAGAAGCTTCATGCGAAAGACGTTGGGGCTTTGCCGGGCGACATCGGTCGCGCCCATATAGACGATACAGGGAAGCCCAAAGCGCGCCGCCACTGTAGCGGAAGCGACGCCATGCTGGCCGGCTCCGGTCTCGGCGATGATCCTCGTCTTGCCCATGCGCTTGGCGAGCAGGATCTGGCCGAGGCAGTTGTTGATCTTGTGCGAGCCGGTGTGGTTCAGATCCTCGCGCTTGAAATAGACCTTTGCGCCGCCCCCGAGGCCCTTCGCTGCGGAAACCTCGCGAAGATGCCTGGTCAAGCCTTCGGCGAAATAGAGCTTCGACGGCCGCCCGGCGTAATGCGTCGAGAGATCGGTCAGTTCGGCCTTGAAGTCCGGATCGTTCTTGACCTCGTTCCAGTGCCGCTCCAGCTCAAGGATCAGCGGCATCAGCGTTTCGGCAACGAAACGACCGCCAAAAATGCCGAACATGCCCTGCTCGTCGGGGCCGGTGCGGAAGGAATTCGGTATCGCCGGCTTATCCATCGCCGATCTCCTGGTCTGTGGTTTGAAGCGTGGTCAGGCGGCGCGGTTGTCGCGTGCTGCCCCGACGGCCCGGAAAAATTGTTCGATCAGCGCCGGTTCCTTGACCCCCGGCGCGCTTTCCACGCCTGAGGAAAGATCTATTCCGCGCGGGTTCGCCAGCCGAAGGGCGTCGCCGATATTGCCGGCATTGAGCCCACCGGAAAGCATGTAATCGACGCCGGCGTCAAGGCCGGTCAGAATGCGCCAGTCGAAGGCAAGACCGTTGCCGCCCGGCAGTTCCGAACCCTTAGGCGGCTTGGCATCGAACAGAAAGCGGTCGGCAATGCCGATGAAGGGTTTAACCCGCTCGAGATCGGCAGCCTCGCTGACCGGCAGTGCCTTCATCACCGGCAAGCCGTAGCGCGCCTTCACCTCAGCCACCCGGTCGGGCGTTTCGGCGCCGTGAAGCTGCAGCATGTCGGGCTGCATTTTTTCGACGATCTCGTCCAGGAACGCGTCGCTGGCGTCGACCGTCACCGCAACCGCCTTGGTCTTGCCGCGCGCCGCTTCGCGCAGGCGGCCGGCTTCCACCGGCTCGACATAGCGCGGGCTTTTGGCAAAGAAATTGAAGCCGACATGGCTGGCGCCGCCGGCCAATGCCGCGGCCAGTGCCTTGTCAGTCTTCAATCCGCATATCTTGATGTCCAGCGCCATGGCGCGGGATTGGCACGAAACGACCAAAGAGTCGAGAAAAAGCATCCTGTTTGCCGCCGGCGCGGAACGCGCTACCTTGCTAATGTAAGAGCGGAACGCGCCACCTTGCTAATATAAGAGCGCAACGCGCTACCTTGCTCAGGCACAAAGGCGGGAGAACAAAGACCATGCCGGAAAAGACCGTCGCGGAACTCAGGCAAAAGCTGGCGCAGGCCCATGAGGTCATCGCTCATTTGATGGACAAGGCAGCCTTCAACGGCGCGGAGGCGCATCGGGCGCTGGCTTATTTCAGCAACGATGGCTTCGAGAAGGATTTTCTGCCTTGGCCGCGCCATGTCGATGAGGGGTTGCGGCCGGAGGAGTTGAACGCGGCGAATGACGATTGATTGGACAACTACTCGAACGTGATCGCCTGCAGCGCGCCGCCATTGCGCTTGAGCCAATCCTTGCAGCGCTCGGTGTCCGGGCACAGCTGCTCGCATAATTTCCAGAATTTCGGGCCGTGGTTCATCTCCTTGAGATGCGCCACCTCGTGCGCCACGAGGTAGTTTATCACCGGCCGCGGCGCCATCATGATGCGCCAGGAAAACGACAGATTGCCGTCCGACGTGCAGGACCCCCAGCGGCTCGACGTATCCTTGAAGCGGATCGCCTTGGCGCGCTTGCCGACCGCAGCACTGTGCTTGGTCACCAGCGCCTCGATCTCGCGCTTGGCTTCGCGCTTGAGGAAATCGGCGATGCGGCGCGGCAGATGCAGGCGCTCACCGTGCACGATCATCAGCGGACCGCGCTCGTCGCGCGACAGCGTGACTGTACCGCGTTTCGACGGTTCATGGACGATGCGATGCGGCACACCGCGCACCGGTATCTTGATGCCGGGCCGCACCTGCGGCCGGTTGGGCACCTTGGCCAGCCTTTGCTCCAGCCAGTCCTGATGACGGTCGAGGAATTTTTCCACCTCGCCGCGCCGCAGCCCCGGCGGCACGGTGATGCGCAGGCCGCGGCCGCCGGAATCGATGCGCAGCGTCAGGCGCCGCGCCCTGTCGTTCTCGACGATCTTGAGCGGCAGCGTGCGGCCGGCAACGCAATGCTCGCGCTCCACGACGGGCGTGGGCTTGGGTTTCGTCGGGGTGCGAAAGAAGCCGAAGGACATTCCGGGACGATACGTGATTCGAGGGAAACGACTAGAACAAAAAAGAAACGGCGCCGCTGACGCGACGCCGTTGGATTATCTATCTGGGCACGGGACCCTTACTCGTCGAGCAGGCCTGGCGTGGGCTTGCCGGTGGTTTTGTTGTTCGTCGTCGACCCGGTCATGGGAGACGTCGACTTGTTGCGGTTGGCCATGAAACGATCGAACTCTTCCTGGTCCTTGGCGCGGCGCAATTCGCGGGCATATTCGTCGAACTCGCTCAGCATCTCGTCGAGCTTGCGGCGTTCCTCGGCAAGCCGCTCGAGTTCCTTTTCGCGCCAGTCGTCGAAAGCGACGTTGCCGGTGCGGGCGGAGCCATGGCCCCAGCGCGCGGCCTTGTCGGAACCGCGGCGGCAGCCGGCGAAGATGCCGTCGGTGGCGCGGTTGACGTCACGCTTGAAGCCGTCGAGCCGGTCGCCCCAGATGATGTAGGCGAGCATGGCGAAGCCGAGCGGCCAGAACACCATGAACCCGATCACCATCAGCGCGATGGTCGCCGGCGTCCAGGCCGGACGGATCAATGCAGATGTGTTCATTTCTCCCAATCCTTCAGTTGGAGACAGCCAAATCCGGCTGCGTGGAATCGAAATGGGATGGAGAAAACGGCGATTCAAGACAGCAACCGCCAAAACCGGACAAGCGGCTGAAATGATTATCGCTTTTTGAGCATTTCAAGGAAAAGCACGACCAATCCGGCGATCAGGCCCCAGAACGCCGCACCGACGCCGAACAGCGTCAGCCCCGATGCGGTGACGGCGAAGGTGACGGTAGCGGCCATCCGCTCGTCCTCGTCTTTCAAGGCGATCGACAGCGCATTGGCGAGCGGTGCCATCAGCGCCAGGCCGGCGACCAGCGCGATCAGGCTCTGCGGCAATACGGCGAAGATCGCCACCAGCGAGGCGCCGAACAGGGCAAAGACAAGATAGGCCAGCGCGTAGAACGGGCCGGTCTTCCAGCGCTCGGCCGGATCGGGATGCACGTCGGGTCCGGTGCAGATCGCCGCCGAGATCGCCGCAAGATTGGTCGTCGAGGCGCCGAACGGCGCCGTCAGCAGCGAAAACAGGCCGGTGACGCCGATCAGCGGCCCGGGTTCGGGATGATAGCCGGCTGCCCTCAGCACGGCGAGGCCGGATAGGTTCTGCGAGGCCATGGTGACCAGATAGAGCGGCAATGCCAGGCCGATGATCGAAGCGGCGGTGAACTGCGGCATTACCAGCGTCAAGCTCGAGAGTTCCGGTGCCGGCAGACCGCCGACCCGGTCGGTAAGAAAGGCCGCGAGACCGCCGCCGATCAGCACCAACAGCACCGACAGCGCCGGGTTGAACAGGCGGATGACGAAGAAGACCGCAACCAGCGGCAGGATCAGCCAGGGGTCGACGGGCACGGTCTTCACCGCATTGATGGCGAAGGTTACGACGATGCCGGCCAGCATTCCGGACGCGACCGAAGCCGGTATTCTGGCGATCAGCTTGGTCAATGGCCCGAACAGGCCGGTGGCGACCAGCAGGACCCCGGTGACGATGAAGGCGCCAACCGCCTCGCCCATCGAAAAGCCGGTCGATGCGGCGATCAGCGCGACGCCCGGCGTCGACCATGCGGTGATGACCGGCATTTTCGTGCGCCACGACAGCCACAGGCTCTCGATGGCCATCGCCAGGCAGAGTGCCGTCACCCAGCTTGCGGTCTCGACCTGCGTTGCGCCGACCGCCTTGGCGGCGGCAATGACGATGGCCAGCGTACCGCCGAAGCCGACGATCGCCGCCACAAAGGCGGACACCGGAATGGAAATGCGCATATCTCTATCCCGCCTGCCGCACCATCGCGTCCACCGCCCGCACCAGCATGTCGAGATCCTGAGGTCGCGACAGGCGGTGGTCGCCGTCCGGAATGAGCGACAGCGTGACGTCGTCGGCCGGCAGCTGGCCGACCAGCTTCAGCGCATGGCTCGACGGCACGTCGGGATCGGCCAGGCCTTGCAGGATATGGACCGGGCAGTGCGTGTCGATCGGCCCGGTCATCACCCGGTTGCTGCGGCCGTCCTCGATCAGTGCGCGCGTGTAGATGTACGGTTCGACGGAATAGTCCGACGGCTCTTCGAAGAAACCCTTTTTCCTGAGGTCGCGCTTCTGCGCTCCGGTCAGCACCGGCTCCACCAGTTCGAACGTGAAATCGGGCGCCGGGGCCAGCAGCACAAGGCCGGCGACGCTGTTCTCGCCCGCCTTACGCAATTCCTGCACCATGCGCAGCGCGATCCACGCGCCCATCGACGAACCAACCAGGATTTGCCTGCCCTGGGTGAAGCGGCGGAAAACCGCCAGGCTCTCGCCCAGCCATTTCGAGATGGTGCCGTCGGCAAAGGCGCCACCCGATTCGCCATGGCCGGAATAATCGTGGCGCAGGAAGGCCCGGCCTTCTTTGCGCGTCCATTCCGACAGGGTTTCGGCCTTGGTGCCCAGCATGTCGGATTTGTAGCCGCCAAGCCAGACGATGCCGGGCTCGGCACCTGCCGCATGCCTGACGGCGATGCTCGTCCCGTCGACGTCTAGGAAGATCGGGGTGGTGGTGCTCATGGTGTATTCCCTCGCGCCGGTCTTTTGGCACAAGCGGGGGTTCAACGAAAAGTGCTCTGTTACTTTCTTCGCTTGGTGCAGAGGAGCATTCATCGAGCAGGTGATTTCCTGAGAATGCTGTGCTATTGACTCCGACCGCGCGCTCACCACATTGCGCGTTCGCAATTCTGAACTGAAGAACCCCTTAACGAAACGGCTCAAGGAGACCACGACCATTCGCAGACCTTTCAAAGCAGCGGCGCCCACCAAGGAAGGCCCGCGCTCCAACCGTGATATCCGGGTTCCCCGGGTCCAGCTAATCGACGCCGAAGGCCAGAACCGGGGCGATGTCTCCATCAACGACGCATTGCTGCTCGCCGAAGAGGCTGGGCTCGATCTGGTCGAGATATCGCCCAATGCAGTGCCGCCCGTCGTAAAGATCCTCGATCTCGGGAAGCTGAAATACGCCAACCAGAAGAAGGCGGCCGAGGCGCGCAAGAACCAGAAGGTCATCGAGATCAAGGAGATCAAGATGCGCCCGAACATCGACAGCCACGACTATGAGACCAAGATGAAGGCCGTCCGGCGCTTTTTCGAGGAAGGCGACAAGGTCAAGCTGACATTGCGCTTCCGCGGTCGCGAGATGGCGCACATGGAACTCGGCATGCAGCTTCTGAACAAGGTTCGCGAGGAAGTGGCGCCCATCGCCAAGGTCGAAGCCGAACCGAAGCTCGAAGGCCGCCAGATGATGATGGTGCTGGCGCCCCGCTAAAGCGCGTTGCGCTTTGGTTCTGTTTTGTGCATGTCGTTGTCCCAAAACCGCTGCGCACTTTTGGGCGACATGCATTAAATCCGCCTGAATCATGTTGCAAGGCGTCCCGGCGATCGGCGGGGCGCCTGTTTTCTTGGCCAGACGCTGCGATCGCCGGCGAGAGCAACGACGCTCTGGTTCCCTCGACGATCGGATTCCCGACATGGTCAATGAAGTCAGATACGCGCAAGTTAAGCACGGGCTTGGCAGCTACCAGCATATGCGCAGGATGGTACTTGCCGTTCTCATCATGGTGATGTTCGCGGCGCTGCTGTTCGGCCAGTCGGTTTTCCCGCCCGATACGCCAGTGCATGAAACGATCGAAATGGTCGGCGTCGTGCTGATCTTTCTCGGCATCGTCGGGCGCTTGTGGTCGACGCTTTACATCGGCGGACGCAAATCCTCCGAAGTGGTGACCGGCGGACCCTATTCGATCACGCGCAACCCACTCTACCTTTTCTCCACTTTAGCTGCCGCTGGTGTCGGCGCACAGATCGGCTCCATCGCGGCCACGATCGGCTTTGGAGCGCTCTGCGCGGGTGCCTTCTACATCGTTATCCTGCGCGAGGAGAAATTCCTCAAGGAGGTTCTCGGCGCGCCATACCAGGCCTATCTGGCGAAAGTGCCGCGCTTCTTCCCGAAACTGTCACTGTATCAGGAAGGCGACACCGGCAGCTTCAAGCCGCGCCTGCTGCGAACCACGTTACTGGACGGGCTGGTGTTCCTCCTTGCCTTGCCGGCTTTCGAACTGATCGACGGCGCCCAGCAGTCGGGCATATTACCGGTGCTGTTCCGTTTCCCCTGAGCACTACAAGGTTGCTGAGCGCTGGGTGTTGCGCGCGCCCTCGCTTTGACGTATATGACTGCGTTCCAAAAAAACCGCCCGGCAGGGCATGCCGTGGCGGTTTCATTTGCTTTTCGGGCTTTGGTCGGCCTGAAGCGAACAAAAAGCGCATTGGTGCGCATATAAACGGAGTAGCAAAATGCCCAAGATGAAGACCAAATCGGCCGCCAAGAAGCGGTTCAAGATCACAGGTACGGGTAAAGTTCTGTCGGCTGCGGCCGGCAAGCGTCACGGCATGATCAAGCGTTCCAACAAGTTCATTCGAAATGCCCGCGGCACGATGGTTCTGGCTGAACCGGATGGCAAGAAGGTCATCAAGAATTTTCTGCCGAACGGCCTCTAGGGCATGATGCCAAAAAGTTGCAGACTTTTTGGAAAACATCATGCGCCAAAATAAGGGCATTCGGTCTGGACACGCATTTGTTTTACGCAATTCCGAACGGAAAACCGCTAGGCACTTTTCCTGGAATTGCTTTTAAGGAGATCATGACATGGCACGCGTAAAGAGAGGCGTCACCTCGCACGCCAAGCACAAGAAGGTCCTGAAAGCCGCCAAGGGTTTTTACGGCCGCCGCAAGAACACCATTCGCATCGCCAAGCAGGCGGTGGAAAAGTCGCTGCAGTACGCCTATCGCGACCGCAAGAATCGCAAGCGTTCGTTCCGCGCGCTGTGGATCCAGCGCATCAATGCGGCGACGCATGAGCATGGCTTGACCTATGGCCGTTTCATCGACGGTCTCAACAAGGCCGGCATCGAGATCGATCGCAAGATCCTGTCGGACATGGCCATCCACGAGCCGCAGGCTTTTGCCGCACTCGTGGCCAAGGCCAAGGTCGCGCTCGAATACCTCAAGAACACCACGCCGAACGCTTTTGAAAGCGCTGTCGCTTAAGACCAGCGCTTCCCAAGCTATTCGACACTTGATTTGGGAAACCCGCGCTGGCAGGGCTGGCGCGGGTTTTTCTTTGCTTCCAATCGGGTCTGGAACATGAGTGACATGGAAACTCTCGAAAATTCCCTGATGGCCGAGATCGCCTCTGCCGCCGACGAGCAGGCAATCGAGGCGGTGCGTGTCTCTGCCCTCGGCAAGAAGGGTTCGGTCTCTGAGATACTGAAGACACTCGGCTCGATGAGCGCCGAGGAGCGCCAGGTCAAAGGCCCGGCAATCAACGGCCTCAAGAACCGCGTCACAGAGGCACTTTCGGCGCGCCGCGCCGAGCTGAAAGATGTGGCGATCACGGCACGGCTTGCCGCCGAGAAGGTCGACGTCACCTTGCCGGTGCGACAATCGCCGGCCGAGCGCGGCCGCATCCATCCGATCAGCCAGGTTATCGACGAGATCGCGGCGACCTTCGGCGATCTCGGCTTTGCCATCGCCGAAGGTCCCGACATCGAGACCGACTACTACAATTTCACCTCGCTGAACTTCCCGGAAGGCCACCCGGCGCGCGAGATGCACGACACCTTCTTCTTCCAGCCGGACGAGCAGGGCGAACGCAAGCTTTTGCGCACCCACACCTCGCCGGTGCAGATCCGCACCATGGAGATGCAGAAGCCGCCAATCCGCATTGTCATTCCTGGCAAGACCTACCGGCAGGATTCCGATGCCACCCACTCGCCGATGTTCCATCAGGTCGAGGGGCTGGTGATCGACAAATCGGCCAACGTCGCCAACATGAAGTGGGTACTGGAGGAGTTCTGCAAGGCCTTCTTCGAGGTGCCGAGCGTCAAGATGCGCTTCCGGCCGTCCTTCTTCCCCTTCACCGAGCCCAGCCTCGAGGTCGACATCCAGTGCGACCGTTCGCGGCCGGGCGAGGTGCGCTTCGGCGAAGGCTCAGATTGGCTGGAGATCCTCGGCTGCGGCATGGTCCACCCCAATGTGCTCCGTTACGGCGGGCTCGATCCCGACGAATACCAGGGCTTTGCCTGGGGCATGGGCATCGACCGCATCGCCATGCTGAAATACGGCATGCCGGACCTGCGCGCCTTCTTCGACGCCGATGTGCGCTGGCTGTCGCATTACGGTTTTAGGCCGCTCGACATGCCGACGCTGTTTGGGGGCTTGAGCGCATGACAATCGGGCCGCAGCAAATCCGCGGGCAGGTCGCCTTCCTGCACATGTCCGACGCGCGGCCGCATAGCTTCAAGTGCAGCGTGCCCAGACCAGACGGAACACAGTCATGAAACTCACCCTCTCCTGGCTCAAGGATCATCTCGAGACCGATGCCTCGCTGGCGGAAATCGTCGAACGTCTCACCTCGATCGGCCTCGAGGTCGAGCATGTCGACGACCGGGCGAGCCTGAAACCTTTCGTCATCGCCAAGGTGCTGACGGCAGTCCAGCATCCCGACGCCGACCGGCTGCGCGTGCTGACCGTCGACACCGGCGACGGCAGGGCGCCGGTGCAGGTTGTCTGCGGCGCGCCGAACGCCCGCGCGGGCCTGATCGGCGCCTTTGCAGCACCGGGCACCTATATTCCCGGCATCGACGTGACGCTGACCGTCGGCAAGATCCGCGGCGTCGAAAGCCACGGCATGATGTGCTCCGAGCGCGAGCTCGAACTGTCCGAGGAGCATGACGGCATCATCGACCTGCCGGCCGATGCGCCGGTCGGCACCAGTTTCGCCGCCTATGCCCATCTCGACGATCCGCTGATCGAAATCAATCTGACGCCGAACCGGCCGGATGCGACCAGCGTTTATGGCATCGCCCGCGATCTGGCGGCGAGCGGGCTCGGCACGCTGAAGAGCGCGCCGATAGAGCCGATCCCCGGCAAGGGCGAGACGCTGGTCAAGGTGACGATCGAAGCGCCGGAGCTCTGTCCCGGCTTTGCGCTGCGCCTGGTGCGCGGCGTCAAGAACGGACCGTCGCCGAAATGGTTGCAGCAAAGGCTTCTCGCCATCGGCTTGAGGCCGATCAGTGCGCTGGTCGACATCACCAATTATGTCACCTTCGATCGCGGCCGGCCGCTGCATGTCTTCGACGCTGCGAAGGTCACCGGCAATCTCACCGTGCGCCGGGCACGCGACGGCGAAAAGGTGCTGGCGCTCGACGGCCGCGAATACACGCTGACGCCGGAGATGTGCGTCATCGCCGACCAGGATGGTATCGAGTCGATCGCCGGCATCATGGGTGGCGAGCATTCCGGCTGCGACGAGAACACCACCGACGTGCTGATCGAGTCGGCACTTTGGGACCCGATCGCCACCGCCCGCACCGGCCGCACGCTCGGCATCATCACCGATGCACGCTACCGCTTCGAGCGTGGCGTCGACCCGGAAATGATGATTCCCGGTGTGGAGCTGGCGACGAGGCTGGTGCTCGATTTCTGCGGCGGTACGCCGACGCAAACCGAAGTCGTCGGCTATGCCGGCCATCGGCCGAAGATCGTCTCGTTCCCATTGTCGGACGTGAAGCGGCTGACCGGCATCGACGTGCCGCGCTCGACGAGCCTCGACATTCTTGCCCGCCTCGGCTTCAAGCCGGAGGGCACGGGCGATGTCGTCAATGTGGCGGTCCCGTCCTGGCGGCCGGATGTCGACGGCAAGGCCGACCTGGTCGAGGAGGTCATGCGCATCCACGGCGTCGACAATATCGCGCCGCAGCCGCTCGGCAGCCACGACGCGGTCAACGCCAAGATCCTGACTGTGCTGCAGATCCGCACCCGCGCCGCCAAGCGGGCACTTGCCGTGCGCGGCATGATGGAAGCCGTCACCTGGTCGTTCATTCCGGCAAAACACGCCGATTTGTTCGGCGGCGGCCAGCAGGCGCTGAAGCTTGCCAACCCGATCGCCGCCGATATGTCGGACATGCGGCCGTCGCTGCTGCCGGGCCTGATCGCAGCCGCGCAGCGCAACGCCGCCAAGGGCATCGGCGATGTCGCGCTGTTCGAAGTGTCGGGCACTTACGAGGGCGACGGCGCCGACCAGCAGCGGCGTGTTGCCGCCGGCGTTCGGCGCGGCACCGCCAAGCTCGAGGGCTCCGGCCGTCATTGGGCCGGCAACGCCGGCGCCGTCGGCGTCTTCGACGCCAAAGCCGATGCGATCGCAGCACTCGAAGCCTGCGGCGCGCCAGTCGAGCGGCTGCAGATCGAGGCCGGCAGCCCGGCCTGGTATCACCCCGGCCGCTCCGGCACGATCAAGCTCGGGCCGAAGGTAATCCTTGGCACGTTCGGCGAGTTCCACCCGAAGACGCTGGAGGGGCTTGACGTCTCCGGTCCGCTTTGCGGGTTTGAGGTGTTCATCGATGCCGTGCCCGAGCCGAAGGCCAAGCCGACGCGGACAAAGCCGAGGCTCGATCTGTCCGCCTTCCAGGCGGTCAAGCGCGATTTCGCCTTCGTCGTCGACAAGGCGGTCGAAGCCGGCACACTCGTTCGCGCCGCCCTTGCCGCAGACCGGAAGCTGATTTCCGGCGTCTCGGTGTTCGATGTTTTCGAGGGTGCAGCGCTCGGCGCGGCGAAGAAGTCGATCGCCATCGAAGTTTCGATCCAGCCGGTCGAAAAGACGCTGACCGACGAGGATTTCGAGGCGCTGGCCAAGCGCATCGTCGAGAATGTCGGCAAACAGACCGGCGGCGTGCTGCGCGGCTGAGGGATTGCGGACGCATGGCGAATCGCCCTCCAAAGGGCGATGAACCATTTGCGCTATTCAGGGCTGCCCTTCGAGGAACAGCGTGCAGCCTTTCTCGATATCGTCTCGGCCGATCCGCTGGTCGGCGAGACGCTGTCGCGGGTACGGGCGCTCGACCTCCCCGACTGGCTGGTCGTGTCCGGCGCGCTTTACAACAGCGTCTGGAATCATCTGACGGCGAAGCCTTCGGGATATGGCATTCGTGATGTCGATCTGTTCTATTTCGATGAGAGCGATCTGTCTTACGAGGCCGAGGACACGGTCATCCGCCGGGCGGCGAAGCAGTTCGAAGGACTGACGCTGCCGGTCGAAGTGCGCAACCAGGCGCGGGTGCATCTGTGGTTTGAGGCGCGCTTTGGCGGTTCCTATCCCAGACTGTCGTCGTCCGCCGAGGCGCTGTCCTATTTCGCTTCGAAAACCCATGCGGTCGGCGTTAGATTCGGCACCGATGGGCAACTCGCGCTCGTGGCGCCGTTCGGGCTCGACGACATCTTCTCGTTTCGCGTTACCCCGAACCGTGCACTGGATAATCGGCAGACGCACGAGATGAAGGGCGCGCGTGCGAGGGAGAACTGGCCGGAGATCAGTGTCGTGCCTTGGTAGGAAATGTCGGCGGGACAGCACTCCCCTCTGTCCTGCCGGACATCTCCCCTCAAGGGGGGAGATCGGCAGCTTCGGCGATCCGCTCGCTCCTGCAACGTCCGTGATTGGCGAAAGCCGAGGTGACGTCCAATCTCCCCCCTTGAGGGGGAGATGTCCGGCAGGACAGAGGGGGGTGCCTCGCGCCAATATCTCGCAATTATTTGCATTGCGGTGCGACCGAAAACGGGGCGCCGAAACGCCCCGTTTCGATTACGCCGTCGATCGCCGTTCAACCGTTGACCAGGGCCAGCAGCTCCTCGGTATAGCGCTTGCCGACCACCTTTTCCGGCGACAGCGCGTCGCCGATGGACGCCACTTCGGCCTGGCTCAGCACAATATCGGCTGCCGCCGTATTCTGCTCCAGATGGCGGATTTTTCGCGCGCCGGGGATCGGGACAATGAAGTCGCCCTGATGCAGCACCCAGGCGAGCGCCAGCTGCGCCGGCGTCACGCCCTTCTCGGCGGCCATCTTTTCCAGCACGGCGACGACCGCCGCATTGGCCGCCATGGCGTCGGCCTGGAAGCGCGGCAACCCGCGGCGCCAGTCGTCGGCGCCGAGAACATCGGGCTTGGCGATCGTGCCGGTGAGCAGGCCGCGGCCGAGCGGGCTATAGGGGACAAAGCCGATGCCGAGCTCGCGACAGACGGCAAACACCTCCTCCTCCGGATCGCGGCTCCACAGCGAATATTCGCTCTGCACCGCGGCGATCGGATGCACCGCATGCGCCCGGCGGATGGTCGCCGCACTCGCCTCCGACAGGCCGAGCGCCCGCACCTTGCCCTCGCGCACCAGCTCGGCCATGGCGCCGACCGTATCCTCGATCGGCACGTTGGGATCGACGCGGTGCTGGTAATAGAGGTCGATGACCTCCGTATCCAGCCGCTTCAACGACGCTTCGGCAACCGCCTTGACGTGTTCCGGGCGGCTGTCGACGCCGGCCATGCGCTCCATGCCGCTGCCTTCTTCCAGGATTTTGAAGCCGAATTTCGTCGCAATCGTCACCTTGTCACGCACCGGCTTCAGCGCCTTGCCAACCAGGATTTCGTTCTCGTAGGGGCCATAGACTTCGGCCGTGTCGAAGAAATTGACGCCGATGTCGACAGCGTGGCGCAGCGTGGCGATCGCGTCCGCCTCCGGCTGGCCACCATAGGCAAAGGTCATCCCCATGCAGCCGAGGCCGACCGGGTAGACGTCAAGTTCATTGCCGAGCTTGCGGGTTTGCATCACGTATCTCCTTGTTGTGATGGTTGTGATGCCGCAGAGATAGCGTCTTGCGCTGCGTTCGATAATCGGCTCTAATTTGCACAGGCTGTTCCAAAAAATAGATCAATGAAGCGAACCCATCTTTCACAGCTCGCTGTACTGGCAACGGTCGCCCAATGCGGCAGTTTTCGCGGCGCGGCCAAGGAACTGGCAATCGCGCCATCGGCGGTCAGCCACGCGGTTTCCAGCCTCGAAGCGCGCCTCGGCGTGCGCCTTCTGGCGCGCAGCACGCGCAGCGTCGCTCCGACCGAGGAGGGCGCGCAGCTGCTCGAGCGCCTCAGGCCGGCGCTGTCGGAGATCGACCTGGCGCTGGAATCGGCGATCGAGGCGCGCGACCGGCCGGCCGGCAATCTCAGGCTGACCGTGCCGCGCACCGCGGCCCACCTGACGCTGACGCCAAGGCTCGGCGCCTTTGCCGCTGCCTATCCCGACATCGTGCTGGAGATCGTCATCGAGGACCGCTTCACCGATGTGGTCGAGGGCGGCTTCGATGCCGGCGTGCGGCTGGGCGAGAGCCTGCAGCGCGACATGATCGCCGTGCGCATCGGGCCGGACCTTCGCGGCGCAGTCGTCGGCGCGCCATCCTATTTCGAGACCATGCCCAAGCCGCAGCATCCGCGCGATCTTGCCGGTCACCGCTGCATCCGCTTCCGCTTCTCCAGCGGCATTCTCTATCGCTGGGAATTCGAGAAGAACGGCGAGGAGATCGAAATCCCGGTGAAAGGGCCGCTGATCCTCGACGAGGACCATCTGATTGCCAACGCCGCGGTCGACGGCGCCGGGCTCGCCTTCGTGTTCGAGGACTATGTCCGCGACGCGCTCGCCGCCGGCAAGCTTGTTCGCGTGCTGGAGGACTGGTGCCCGCTTTTCGACGGCTTCTTCGTCTATTACCCAAGCCGCCGCCAGATGCGGCCGGCGCTCAGGGCCTTTGTCGATTTCTTCAAGGTCGGCGAGTAAGCCAACCCTCCCCATAAGGGAGAGGTGGAAGAAAGCCGACCTGGCATTCGTTCACCGACCATGTCAGCACTGCCCAAAAACCAGGCCACCGGCTACGGCTGGACGGCGATCATCCTTCACTGGCTGATCGCGGCGCTCTTTATCGGCCAGTTCGTGCTCGGCTTCGTCATGGTGCGACTGTCCAGCCAGCGCACCGCCTTCGAACTGATCCAGCTGCATAAATCCTTCGGCTTCCTGCTGCTTGGGCTGGTCATCCTGCGCATCGCCTGGCGCCTTGGCAGACCGGCCCCGCCGCTGCCGCGCTCGGTCGGCCCGTTCGAGCGCCGCATCGCGCCACTTGTCCATCTTGCGCTTTATGCGTTTCAGCTCGCTCTGCCGCTGTCCGGCTGGGCGCTGGTCTCGGTCTCGGTGCTGGAGATCCCGAGCGTGCCGTTCAATCTGTTTGTTATGCCCAATCTGCCGCTTGGCGAATCGGACGTGGCTGAAAGCTTCTGGGCAGCGACGCACTGGTATCTCGCCTATGCCGGCATCGGACTTGTCGCTTTGCATCTGGCCGCGGCGCTGCGTCATCATTTCTGGCTGAGGGATACCGTGCTGATGCGCATGATCACGGCTTCGTCACATCGCGACACGGAATAGAGCGGGCGGCTCATTCGTTCATGGGGCGAGGACGCAAGAAAGCGTTGCCTGCCAAGAGGACCATTTCCATGTACGCGCGCATCTTCGGATTTGCGGCAGCCGCCGCTTGTTTTGCTATGCCTGTTTTCGCCGCCGTCGCCCTTGGCGACGCGGCCGGCAGCTACACCATCAGCCCGGGGAGTTCCAGCATCCACTTCTCGATCGGCAAGCTCGGCGGCGGAGGGCTCGACGGTGCTTTCTCCCGCTTCAAGGGCAGTATCCTCATCGACAACAGCGATGTCGGCCGGTCCCAGGTCAATTTCACCATCTTCCCCGAAAGCGTCGGTACCGGCCAAAGTCGCATCGACGCCTTTCTTCGCTCGGACGCGGTTTTCGACGCGGCCAACAATCCGGAGATCCAGTTCCGTTCGACCAGCGTCAAACGCACCGGCGCCACGTCAGCCCTTGTCACCGGCCGGCTGACGGCGCGCGGCAAGACCTTTCAGGAAAAGTTCACGGCCGAGCTCGGCGGCCTCAGGGCGGGCACGATAAAATTCCATGTCACCGGCAAGGTGTTGCGGTCGCGCTACGGCATGGATGTCGGCACGCCGATTTACTCCAACGTCGTCGACTTCGACATGACGCTGACGGGTAGAAGGGGATAGTCTTTGCAGGACCTGGGTTCGTCGCCCCCGCAAGAGCAGCGCCGGCATCCGGAAAAGCCGCAGATGATCGCCCTGTTCGCCGCCAGGCTCCCGCATTGGCTTTTCTCCTGAATTAGGGCAAACCTCCAGGCCTGCAATCGAGAGGAGAAATCTGATGTTCCGATGGGGTGTTTTGTCGACGGCCAAGATCGGCCGCGAGCAGCTTTTGCCGGCAATCGTCGAGGCGGAGAACGGCGTGCTGTCGGCGATCGCCAGCCGCGATCTGTCGAAAGCCCGGGCACTGGGCGAACGCTTCGGCGCGCGCCACGCTTTCGGCTCCTATGAGGAGCTGCTCGCCTCCAGCGACATCGACGGCGTCTACATTCCGCTGCCGACCTCGCAGCATGTCGAATGGACGGCCAAGGCGATCGAGGCCGGCAAGCATGTTCTGGTCGAAAAGCCGCTGGCGCTCGATGCCAAGGATATTCCGCCGCTGATCAAGCTGCGCGATGCCAGGAAGGTGCTGGTCTGCGAAGCCTTCATGGTCGTCTACCATCCGCAATGGATCAAGGTGCGCGAGCTGATCGCCAACGGCGCCATCGGCCGGCTGCGCCATGTCCAGGGCGCGTTCTCCTATTACAATGTCGACCCCAACAACATGCGCAACAAGCTCGATCTCGGCGGCGGCGCGCTGCCCGACATCGGTGTCTACCCGACGGTGTCGACACGCTTTTCGACGGGCAAGGAGCCGCTGCGCGTCCAGGCGACGATCGAGCGCGACAAGACGTTCGGCACCGACATCTATTCCTCGATCCGCGCCGATTTCGGCGATTTCGAGCTGTCATTCTACCTGTCGACGCAGATGGCGGCACGCCAGGTGATGGTGTTCCACGGCGAGAAGGGATTCATCGAGGTGTTCTCACCGTTCAACGCCGGGCTCTATGACCATCACCGCGTCGAGCTGCACAACCAGAACCACAGCGAGGCGCAGGTATTCCGCTTTCCCGGCACGCAGCAATACCGGCTGGAAGTCGAGGCCTTCGCGCGGGCGGCACAGGGCGGCAAGGACCGCGTTTTCACCCTGGAAGAATCGGTGCTCAACCAGAAGGTCATCGATGCCATCTTCCGCGCCGGCGAGAAGGAAGGCTGGGAGACAGTCTAGGCCGGCCATGATCTCAAAAAATGAGGGACCGGTTTTTGGACGAGATCATGGCCAAATAGATGCCAAACGACGCGGATGTGATCATTGTCGGCGCCGGCCTTGCCGGTCTTGTCGCGGCGGCCGAACTGACTGAGGCCGGCAAGAAGACCATCATCGTCGAGCAGGAGCCGGAGCAGTCGCTTGGCGGCCAGGCGTTCTGGTCGCTCGGCGGCATCTTCCTTGTCGATTCGCCCGAACAGCGGCGCATGCGCATCCGCGATTCGTATGAGCTGGCGCTCGAGGATTGGCTGGGCACTGCAGCCTTCGACCGCACGGAAGATCTCTGGCCGCGCCGCTGGGCCGAGGCCTATCTCGGCTTCGCCGCCGGCGAGAAGCGCTCCTGGCTCATGCAGCGCGGCCTGAAATTCTTTCCGGTGGTCGGCTGGGCCGAACGCGGCGGCGGCAACGCCGTCGGCCACGGCAATTCGGTGCCGCGCTTCCATGTCACCTGGGGCACCGGGCCTGGTGTGCTCGAACCGTTCGTGCAGCGCGTGCGCGAGGCCGAGAAGCGCGGGCTGATCAGCTTCAGGTTCCGTCACCGGGTCAACGAATTGAGCCGGACGGGTGCTGCCGTCGACGGCGTGCGCGGCGACATATTGGCGGCGAGCGATGCCGAGCGCGGCCGCAAGAGCTCGCGCGAGATCACAGCCGATTTCGAGTTGAAGGCGCAGGCCGTCATCGTCGCCTCCGGCGGCATCGGCGCCAATCACGAGCTGGTCCGGGAGAATTGGCCGCAACGGCTGGGTGCGCCTCCAAAACGCATGATCACCGGCGTTCCCGATCATGTCGACGGCCGCATGCTGGCGATCACCGAGGCCGCCGGCGGCAGGCTCATCAACCGCGACCGCATGTGGCACTATGTCGAGGGCGTCAGGAACTGGGCACCGATCTGGACCGATCATGCGATCCGCATTCTGCCCGGCCCGTCATCGCTGTGGCTCGATGCGCGCGGCAAACGCCTGCCGGTGCCGCTCTATCCCGGCTTCGATACGCTGGCGACGCTCAGCCACATCATGAGCACGGGCTTCGACTATTCCTGGTTCATCCTGACCAAAAAGATCATCCAGAAGGAGGTCGCGCTGTCCGGCTCCGAGCAGAACCCCGATCTGACGGGGAAAAGCTGGCGCCAGGTGCTTGGCCGTGCCACCAGCGGCGTGCCCGCGCCGGTCAAGGCGTTCATGGAGAAGGGTGAGGATTTCATCGTCGAGCCCGAACTGCCGGCGCTGGTCGCCCGCATGAACGCACTGGCCGGCGGCGAGCCGCTGCTCGAACTGGCGCAGGTCGAGCGCGAAATCCGCGCTCGCGACCGGCAGCTCGACAATCCGTTCTCCAAGGACATGCAGATTACCGCGCTGCGCGGCGCGCGCGCCTATCTCGGCGACCGGCTGATCCGTACCGCAAGGCCGCACAAGCTGCTCGATCCCGCCAATGGCCCGCTGATCGCGGTCAGGCTCGGCATCCTGACCCGCAAGACGCTCGGCGGGCTTGAGACGGACCTCGACAGCCGCGTGCTGGGCGCCGGCGGCCAACCGGTCGAAGGGCTGTACGCGGTGGGCGAGGCAGCCGGTTTCGGCGGCGGCGGCATGCACGGCTATGCAGCGCTCGAAGGTACGTTTCTCGGCGGCTGCATCTTTTCCGGCCGCAGTGCCGGACGGGCAGCGGCGCGAGCGGTGGGGTGAAACAAGGCGCTTTAGGCGAAGGGTTGCAAATTGACGTCTTGAAGCTTGGAACCGGCAAGCAAAGCCTCGAGCACCTGCTTCTTGAGGAACAGGCACTGCGCACGAGCAAGTTTCACGATGGCCGAAACGTCGCCTGCCTCGCAGGCAAGAACCAGTTCCTTTTGCTGGGCGATGATCAACTGGGTGAAGTCGCGCGACTTGAAGCCCAGGTGGAGAACCCGCGCCGACTGGTCGAGTATCTGGTCCAGTAGATGCGCCAGTCGTAAATTTCCCGAGAGCTCCGCCAGGGCCAGACGAAAAGCACGATCGGCCGCAAGGAAGGCAATGTGGCTGCGTAGCGTCTCCGGCTTCAGCACTTTTTTCGCTGCCAGCCTGATATCCTCCAGCCCGCGCTCGGTCATGTTCGATGCCGCCACCCTGAACACTTCCGGCTCGATCAAGCTGCGGACATCGAAGATCTCGTTGACGTCCCGCAGACTGAGCGTCGCAACGACGTAGCCGCGGCGCGGCTCGCTCCTGACCAACCCTTCCTGCATCAGGCGGGCCAACGCCGCGCGGATGGTCGCCTTTTTGATCAGGTATCGATCGCCGATCTGTTTCTCGGTCAGCGCTTCGCCGGGGCGCAGCACGCAGGCAATGATGTCGTTCCTCAGCTGCTCATATGCCTGTTCCCTGCGAAGGACGTCGGCGGCTGACAGTGCTGTCGCCTCGACCGTGGCCGGTCTTGCCGGTTCGGCGGTCAACTTCGTCGTTTTCATATTCTGTCCGTCTGGCTGTCCCGTTGACGCTGGCCTCAGCATTCGCTAGCGTGAGCATCTCAGATTGTAAATCTGAGCATTTCAGGGAGGATAAACTGATATGCCTTTGCCCGCCAACTCGCCTCTCTACGCCGTTGCCGACGATATCGTCAATGCCGCGAAGGGGCCAGATCCCCTCGAAGCGGTAAGGGCGGTCCTGGGCGACTACACCAACCGTTTTCACGCATCGGGAACACTCGCTCACGAAGAGGACGACGACGAGGTGCTTCTGCATGCGGGCCCGAACCTGACGATCTATCACATCACGCTGTCGCCCGGCCTTCAGTACCCGCCTCATAACCACCTGATGGATGCCTTGATCGGCATCTACAAGGGCAGCGAGACGAACTTCATCTATCCTGTTGCCGGCAGCGAACTCGATGTCCCCGAAAGGCAGGACATCGCAGCGCCTGCCGTGGTGCACATGGCGTCAAATACCGTGCATTCGGTTGCGAATACCGGCAGCGCGCGATCAGGTGCGCTGCATGTCTATCTCGGCGATCTCACACGAACCCACCGGCAGCTGTGGAGCCCGGAAAGCAACCAGGCCGAGCCGTTTGACAATGATCGCTACCTGGCCGGCGCACGGCCCATTCAGCAGTCCGGGCGCGAATGAGCGCAGAGGCGTCGCTGGCGGCGAAATTGGCCGTGATCAGCGAACCCGTCGGAATCGCGTCACACTTGTCACTCTCGCCAATCCGCTATCAGCCCCTATCCTATCTCACGACCCAACACGTCGCGCCGGTGCGGGCGACAAACCAGCAAGGGAGATGCACAATGACGGCACATCAGAATGGCACAGGCGAGCAGGCGACGCGGCTCGCGATGAAGACACCACCGGTCGTTTCGCCTGACGCATGGGAGGCCGCGCGCCAGCAGCTGCTCGTGAAGGAGAAGACCATGACCCGGGCTCGCGACGCACTGGCCGCCGAGCGCCGGCGGATGCCATGGGTGGCGGTGGAGAAGTCCTATATGTTCGAAGGGCCTGACGGAAAGGTGAGCCTGCTCGACCTGTTCGAGGGCCGCCGCCAGCTGGTCGTCTACCGTGCCTTCTTCGAGCCCGGCGTATTTGGCTGGCCCGATCACGCCTGCCGCGGCTGTTCGCTGGGGGCGGATCAGGTCGGCAATCTCGCCCATTTGAACGCGCGCGACACCACGCTTGCCTACGCCTCGCGCGCACCGCAGGCCGACATTGCGCGGCTAAAGGCGCGGATGGACTGGAAGATGCCCTGGTACACCATCACCGACAGCTTCGATGCTGATTTCGGCGTTGACGAGTGGCACGGCCACAACGTGTTCATCCGCGACGGCGATCGCGTGTTCCGCACCTACTTCATCAACAACCGCGGCGACGAGGCGATGGGGACCGTATGGAGCTACCTCGACCTGACGCCGCTCGGCCGCCAGGAGGTTTGGGAGGATTCGCCCGAGGGCTATCCGCAGACGCCGACATACAAGTGGTGGAACTGGCACGACAATTACGGCGCCGAAGCCGTCCCCGACAAAAAATGGGTCGAGATATCGGACGCCGGAGAGGCCGCGTTCCGGAATCGCACCGAATAGAACATCTTTGGCGTCGCCGAAATGCGGCTAAGACAAATGGAGGAGCGGGATGCGCTGTTCATTCGAACGCATCCCGCTCACTACCAGGGACAACGGACATGAGCGAGATTCATGCAGGCGGATCCGGCGGCGATGCGAGCCCGGCCGCCCTTGGCGCAGCCGACTGGCTGTCCTTCGCCGCCGCGCCGACCTTCGCAACCATGGCGTTGCTGACACTGCTCGGCGGCGCGCCGGATATGATGTGCTCGACCGGGCAAGAAGCGTCACCGCTGGCCGGCATGGTCCCGATGTACCTGCTGATGAGCGCCTTTCATTTAGGACCTTGGCTGAAGCAGGTTTCCGGCCGGCGACGCCGCCGCAAATAGAGCTGTACCGGCCGATAAAAGCCCGTTCTGGTGAGGAGGACATCCCTCACCAGATCCATTCGCCCTTCCCCAGAACCGTCACTGCATCGACAATCCGGGTAAAGCTCGAGCGGGCGCGGCCGACCGTGTGCCTGGCGCGCAAATAGCCATGCACCAGCCCCGGCTCGTCGAGCCACCAGGCACGTCCGCCCGCGGCAACGATGCGGTCGCGATAGGCTTCGCCGTCCGACGACAGCGGGTCGCATTCGGCGGTGATCACGACGGTGGGCGGCAGATTGGCAAAGTCGGCGTCGGCGAGCGGCGACAAGGTGAGATCGCCGGTGCGGTCCTCGCCCCCGGTCCTGATGTCCCTGTAGAAAACGAGGTCACGCGCCGTCAGCATCGGCGCTTCCGCGTGGGTGACGTAGGAACCGGCGGAGCTGTCGCCGCCAAGGCCGGGATAGACCAGAATCTGGCCGATCGGCTTGCGCGCATGGCCGCGGGTCGCGTGGCTGACGGACGCGGCGAGATTGCCGCCGGCACTGTCGCCGCAGAGCAGGATAGGCCGTTCGTAGGTGGTCGACGCCCATTCGAAGGCGCTGATGGCATCGTCGAAGGCGGCCGGATGAAGGTGTTCCGGCGCCAGCCGGTAGTCGACCGAAACCACTTCGTAGCCGGTGCGGCTGCAAAGCTCGGCGCATAGGTCGTCATGGCTGTCGAGCCCGCCGAGGATAAAACCGCCGCCATGGAAATACAGCACCATCGCCGCCGTTTCCGGCGCCGGGGCGCGGTAGACGCGGGTCGGGATGTGCCAGGGTGTGGCAATGGCTGTGGTTTCCGCGGTGACGCCTTGGGGATAGCCGGCAAAGAACTCGCGGCACATCCGGTTATAGATCTCGCGCTGCTCGGCGATGGTGTAGTCGATCGTATCGGGTGGATAATAGGAATTGGTCCGCTCGATGAAGGCCCAGGTCTCGGCGTCGATGAGGGTTTTGTAGTTGGTCATGGGCGCCGAATGGGCCGCCAAGGTTGAGCTTGGACACCCCCCTCTGGCCTGCCGGCCATCTCCCCCGCAAGGGGGGAGATCGGCAGCTTTGGCCTTGCCGCTTGTCCTGCAACGCTGGAAATTGGCGAAATCCGATGCGACATCCGATCGCCCCACTTGCGGGGGAGATGCCCGGCAGGGCAGAGGGGGGTGTGAAGGATCGCCATCATCTCCGCAGCGTCACTTCCCCTTCCACACCGGGTCGCGCTTCTCGGCGAAGGCGCGAAAACCCTCGAGATTGTCCTCCGAGCCGTAGAGTGCGTCAACCGTTGGCAGCTGCCGGCGCGTCACCCGGTTCATCGCGTCCTGGAACGTCAGCGATTCAGCGACCCGAGCCGTCTCCTTGATCGCGGCGAAGACCAGCGGCGGGCCGCTGGCGAGCAGCCGCGCGATCTCCCAGACGTGGTCCTCCAGTCTTTCCTTGGGCAGCACCTCGTTGACCAGGCCCCAGCGATGCGCCTCGGCGACATCCATCCAGCGGCCGGTGAGCAGAAGGTCCATTGCGACATGATAAGGGATGCGCTTCGGCAGCTTGATCGTCGCCGCATCGGCCAGCGTGCCGGCGCGGATTTCGGGCAGCGCGAAGGAGGAGTGGTCCGACGCATAGATGAGGTCGCAGGACAGCGCCAGCTCGAAGCCGCCGCCGACCGCCATGCCGTTGACGCAGGCTATCACCGGCTTGTTGAGGTCGCGCAGTTCCTGCAGCCCGCCGAAGCCGCCGACGCCATAGTCGCCGTCGACCGCGTCGCCGCCGGCCGCGGCCTTCAGGTCCCAGCCGGCGCAGAAGAACTTGTCGCCGGCGGTCTTGACGATGGCGACGCGCAGCTCGGGATCGTCGCGGAACGCCTTGAACGTCTCGCCCATCAGCCGCGACGTCTTCAGGTCGATGGCGTTGGCCTTGGGCCGGTCGAGCGTGACTTCGAGGATCGTGCCCTCGCGGCGGGTGGTGATGATTTCAGCCATTCTTCTTGCCTCCCAGCACCAGCAGCGCATCGGCGATCCAGGCGCCCTTGCCCTCGGCGCAGACGATCAGCGGATTGATGTCGAGTTCCTCGATCTCGCCGGCATTTTGCTGCACGAAGCCGGCAATGCCCGATATCGCCTCTATTGCCGCCGTGACATCGGCCTTCGGCCGGCCGCGATAGCCGTCGAGCAGCGGGAACAGTTTCAGCCCGCGCAAAGCGGCCTCGATGTCGTCACGGGTCGCCGGCAGCATCAGCGTGACGCTGTCGCGCAACAGCTCGACCAGCACGCCGCCGGTGCCGAGCGTCATCACCGCGCCGAACATCGGGTCGCGGGTGAAGCCGACCAGCAGCTCGGCGACGCCATCGCGCACCATGCGCTCGACATAAAGGCCGGTGCCGAGCGGGCCGAGATCATGGGCGGCGGTGCTGACGGATTCGGCATCCCTCAAATTGAGCCGGACCGCGTCGAGCTCGGATTTGTGGATGACGCCAAGAGCCTTCAGCGCTACCGGGAAGCCGAGCGCCATCGAGGAGATCACAGCCTCGACCGCGTTGCCGGCGCGCTCGCCCTTCGGCACCGGGAGCCCGGCCTCGATGAGCCGCGCTTTCGCCTCCGCCTCGTCCGGGGTGACATGGTCGCCGGCCGGCGCGCCAGACGCCGAGGTGTCGATCGGCTGCGCCAGCGGCTCGCGCCACGCCCAGCCGATGAAGGCTGCCGCCTGGGCGGCGTCCATGGCCTCGGAAATGCCGAACAGCGGCACCATGCCCCGCGCCATCAGCCCTGCAGTGTATTCCTCGGGCAGGTTCTCCGGCAGCGAGGAGACGATCGCGCCTTGCGCGCTGTTGGTCTTCAGCGCCGCTTCGAAGGCGCGCAGCGTCGCCCACCAGTCGGTGTCGGAGCAGCGGTCGGGGCGCGGAAAGTCGAGCACCAGCATGTTGAGGTCGAAGCCGCCAGACACCATGGCGGTGAAGGTGGCGGTCATCGCCGGCTCGTTGTTCCAGATGAAGGTATGGTAGTCGAGCGGGTTGGCCACCGCGACCAGCGGGCCGAGCGTCGATTTGACCTGAATGCGATGCTCGGCGGTGAGAGGCGGAAAGGTCACCCAGCGGCCTTCGGCGCTGTCGGCCATGACGGACGCCTCGCCGCCCGAACAGCTCATCGACGACAGCCGGTAGCCGGGCAGGGGACCGGTGACGTGCAGCAGCTTCAGCGCCTCGATGAAGGCCGGGATCGAATCGATGCGGGCGATGCCGAGCCGCTTCAGGAACGCGCCGGACGCTGCGTCCGAGCCGGCCAGCGACGCGGTATGCGAGACGGTCGCCTGCCGCGCCTGCTCGGAGCGGCCGACCTTCATGGCGATAACAGGCTTCTTCAGCTCTCGTGCCCGTGCCGCCAGCCTTTCGAAGCCGGCTACCGAGTCGAAGGCCTCGATATGCAGGCCGAGCGCGGTGACGCGGTCGTCCTCGATCAGGCCGAGCGCCATTTCGGAAAGCCCGGTCTGCGCCTGGTTGCCGGCGGTCATCAGAAAGGCGATCGGCAGGCCGCGCTTCTGCATCGTCATGTTGATGGCGATGTTCGACGACTGGGTGATGATGGCAACGCCGCGACCGCCTTCAGGCAGCCTGATGCCGCCATGCTGGTCGGGCCACAAAAGCGCGCCGTCGGCGTAATTGATCAGCCCATAGCAGTTCGGCCCGATGATCGGCATGGGACCCGCCGCCGCGACCAGCTCGGCCTGCAGCCGCTCGCCGTCCTCGTCATAGGCCTCGGTTTCGAGGAAGCCGGCGGCGAAGCAGACCGCACCGCCGGCGCCGCGCTCGGCCAGCGCCTTGACCACTTCGATGGTCAAGTGCCGGTTGACGCCGATGAAAGCGGCATCCGGCGCACCGGGCAATTCGGCCACCGAGCGATACGCCTTGCGGCCGGCGACCTCGTCCTTGCTCGGATGCACGGGCCAGATCTCGCCGGCAAAGCCCATCTTGATCGACTGCGCGACGACGGCAGCAGCCTGCACGCCACCGAAGACTGCGATCGTTCGTGGGCGCAAAAGCCGCTCAAGTTTGTGCATCGTCATCTTTTCGTTTGAGCATGATCTTTTCCAAAAACCAGATTCCACTTTTTGGGATCATGCTCTAGCCCCCGAACGGGCGCAGCAGCGCCCGCGAGATGATGTGGCGCTGGATTTCCGAGGTGCCTTCCCAGATGCGCTCGACGCGGGCGTCGCGCCAGATGCGTTCCAGCGGCAGATCGTCCATCAGCCCCATGCCGCCATGGATCTGGATCGCCTCGTCGGCGACGAAGGCGAGCATCTCGGTGGCCTTCAGCTTGGCCATGGCCATGTCCTGGTCGGTAACGGTGCCCTGATCGTACTTCCAGCCGGCTTCGAACACCATCAGGTCGGCGGCCTTCAGCTCGGTCGCCATGTCGGCGAGCTTGAACGACACGCCCTGGAACTTGCCGATCGGCTGGCCGAATTGCTGGCGCTGCGCGGCGTATTCGATGGCGTGGCCAAGCGCCCGTTCGGCGCGGCCGAGGCAGGTGGCGCCGACCTGCAGGCGCGTCGCGCCAAGCCATGAATTGGCGACGTCGAAGCCCTTGTGCACCTCGCCCAGAACCTGAGTGGCCGGCAGACGGCAATCGTCGAATTCGAGGATGGCATTGGTGTAGCCGCGATGCGAGACGTTGCGGTAGCCGTCGCGCACGGTAAAGCCCTTGGTGCCCTTGTCGACGAAGAAGGCGGTGATCTTCTTACGCTTGCCGCGCGCAGAATCCTCTTCACCCGAGGCCATGAAGACGATGGCGAAATCGGCGAGGTCGGCGTGGCTTATGAAATGCTTGGTGCCGTTCAGCACCCAGTCGTCGCCGTCCTGCACGGCGGTTGCCTTCATGCCGCGCAAATCGGAGCCGGCGCCCGGCTCGGTCATTGCCAGGCAATCCCATTTTTCGCCGCGAATGCACGGGAACAGATACTTCTCGCGCTGCTCCGGCGTGCCGGCAAGGAGGATGTTGGAAGGCCGCGCCACGCAGGTCCAGTGCAGCGCGTAATTGGCGCGGCCGAGCTCCTTTTCATAGAGCAGCCAGGTCACCGTATCGAGCCCGGCGCCGCCGACATCGGCCGGCATGTTGGCGGCATAGAGACCAGCTTCGATCGCCTTGGCCTTGATCTCCTCGATCAGCTCACGGCGCAGCACGCCGGTGCGCTCCACTTCGCGCTCATGCGGGTAAAGCTCGTTCTCGACGAAGGCCCGCGTCGTCTCGACGATGAGCTTCTGTTCCTCCGAAAGACCAAAATCCATGGTCTCAGCCTTTCTTCTTTTTCTTCGGCTTTTCAGCCTTGGCCTTCTCGGCAGCCTTGGAGGCGGTGGGCTTCTTCGCCGCAAGCTTGGCCAGCTGCCTGGTATAGTCCTTATGCAGGGCGCCGGCGCCCCAGCCTTTGCCTTTGTTCTGCTTCGACAGTGCCTCCATGATCGCGACCAGATTGTCGTCGCGGATCTTTTCGAGTTCGCGGATCGACAGACCGTGCGCCTGGTCGTCCGACTGGGTCGCGATCAGCTCGACCAATTCGTCGTTGAACTCCGGCACATCCATCAGCTTGGTCCATGGCCATTTCAGGCACGGGCCGAACTGCGCCATGAAGTGGCGCATGCCGGCCTCGCCGCCGGCGACACGATAGACCTGGAACATGCCCATCTGCGCCCAGCGCAGGCCGAAGCCATAGCGCATGATGTCGTCAAGCTCCTCGACCGTGCAGATGCCGTCCTTGACCAGCCACAGCGCCTCGCGCCAGGCCGCTTCGAGCAGGCGGTCGCCGACAAAGGCTTCGATCTCCTTGCGGATCACCACCGGCTTCATGCCGATCGAGGCATACATCTCCTTGGCGACTTCGATCGCCTCGGGAAAGGTCTGTTCGCCGCCGACGATTTCGACCAGTGGCAAGAGATAGACGGGGTTGAACGGATGGCCGACCACCAACCGCTCCGGATGTTTCTTCATCGCCACCTGCATGTCGGTCGGCTTGATGCCGGAGGTGGAGGAACCGACAATGGCGTTGGCCGGCGCATAAAGGTCGATCTCGGCCAGCACGCGGTGCTTGAGGTCGAGCCGCTCCGGCACGCTTTCCTGGATGAAGTCGGCATCGGCGACCGCCTCGGCGATCGTCTTGGCGAAAGTGAGCTTGCCCGCTTTCGGCAGGCCGCCGGGCAGCATCTGCTTGTAGGCGCGTCGCGCTCCCTTCATCACCTCGCCGACCTTGCGTGACGCCTCGGGGTCGGGATCGAAGATCGACACGTCGATTCCGTTGAGCAGCAGCCGCGCGACCCAGCCGGCGCCGATGACGCCGCCGCCGATGGCTGCCGCCTTGTTGATGATGCTCATGCGGAGGCTCCGGTTCTTGTGCTGGCTGTTGCGGGGTCGGTGAGGGCGACACGCTCGCCGGCACGGATCACGGACGCGTCATAGGCCTTGCGCGCGAACACTTCGAGCACGAAGGGCCGGAAGAAATCGATCGGCAATGTCTCGTAATCCGGGTCGAAGCTCGACTGGTCCCAGCGCTCGCAAAACTCATCGCAATCGTCGAAGTAGATGTGCCCGGCGAAACGGTCGCGGGCGTGCGGGTTGCCGCCGAGGTGATGTGCGTAATAGAGGCGCTGGAAGTCGCCGTGCTTTTCCACCACCCAGGTGCATTGCTCGCGTACAAAGGGCTTCAGGATCGACGCCGCATACTCGTCGTGATTATAGGGCGCGTAGATGTCGCCGATGTCGTGCAGCAAGGCGCAGGCAATCCAGTCGGTGTCGGCGCCGTCGCGCCAGGCCCGCGTCGCCGCCTGCAGCGAATGGCCGAGCCGGGTGATCTTGTAGCCCGACAGCCCTTCGTCGAGCTGGACAAGCGCGTCGAGCAGACGCTCGCCGGTCTTTGCCGCATGGTCGATCTCATGCTCGGTGAGGAAGGCATAATCCTCGCGGTCGCCGTCCTTCATGGCGGTGAACTTCACGGTCTTCATCGGCGGCTCCTCCCAACCGGGTTCTTCCCGCCCTTGCTCAAAGCGGTGCGCGCTTCGTCAGGTTCAGCTTCTTTCGCACCTCATCCGGGCCGATGACCCTGGCGCCCATATTCGACACGATACTGACCGCCCGCTCGACCAGCTGCGCATTGGTCGCCAGCACCCCCTTGTCGAGCCAGAGATTATCCTCCAGCCCGACACGGACATTGCCGCCGGCCAGCACCGCGGCAGCGACATAGGCCATCTGGTTTCGGCCAATGGCGAACGCCGACCAGTTCCAGGTCGACGGTACATTGTTGACCATGGCCATGAAGGTGTTGAGGTCGTCCGGCGCCCCCCACGGCACACCCATGCACAATTGCACCAGCGCGTCCGGCTTCAGCACTTGTTCCTCGACCAATTGCTTGGCAAACCACAGATGCCCGGTGTCGAAGGCCTCGATCTCCGGCTTGACGCCGAGCGTCGTCATCATGCCGCCCATGGCGCGCAGCATGCCGGGCGTGTTGGTCATGACATAATCGGCCTCGGCGAAATTCATCGTGCCGCAGTCGAGCGTACAGATTTCCGGCAGGCACTGGCGCACATGTTCCATGCGGTCGGTCGCGCCGCCCATGTCCGTGCCTTTTTCGTTCAGCGGCAGCGGCTTTTCCGGTGGGCCGAACACCATGTCGCCGCCCATGCCGGCGGTCAGGTTCAAAACCACGTCGACGTCAGCCGCGCGGATGCGCTCGGTCACCTCGCGGTAGAGGTGCACGTCGCGCCTAGGCTTGCCGGTCTCGGGATCGCGCACATGGCAGTGCACGATCGCAGCCCCTGCCTTTGCCGCCTCAATGGCCGAATCGGCGATCTGCTTGGGCGAGCGCGGCACGTGCGGGCTGCGGTCCTGCGAACTGCCGGACCCGGTCACGGCACAGGTAATGAAGACCTCACGGTTCATCGCTAACGGCATCGGACTCTCTCCCAATAGAACGTAGGGCAAGAATGCCTGACTTGCCGGAAACTGTTTTGCGTTTTACGAAGATCATGTGACCAAAACCGAAAAACCGACGATCTTTCGTGCCGAACGTCTGCCGCTCAAGGTGACGCTGCTGGTATTCTCCGGCTCGTCGATCATGTGCGTCGCGTCGGCCGTCGACCCGTTGCGCGCCGCCAACCGTATTGCCGGCGAGACGCTGTTCGATTTCAGGCTGGTCTCGGTCACAGGCGAGGCGCCGGTCACCACATGCGGCCTGCCGGTGGCGGTCAGCGGCCGCTTCGATGCGGCTGACACAACCGACATGCTGGTCGTCGTCGCCGGCTTCGGCACGCAGAACTACGCCACTTCAGCCTTGCTTTCCGGACTGCGCCGGGCGGCGCGCGCGGCACGCGCCTGCGGCGGCGTCGAGGCCGGCACCTGGCTGGTGGCGCGCGCGGGCTTGCTGGAGGGGCGCAGCGCCACCACCCACTGGGAGGATATGGAGGATTTTTCTTCGGCCTTTCCCGGCGTCGACGTGCGCCCCGACCGCTACGTCATCGACGGTCCCGTATTCACCTCTGGCGGCGCCTCGCCGACCTTCGACCTGATGCTGCATCTGATCCGCACGCGGCTCGGCATGGCCGTGGCGCTCGATGTCGCGAGCGTCTTCATCTACGACCAGGCGCGCGCCGCGACGGACGCGCAGCCGCTGGTCTCGCTCGGCCGTCTTGACGGCTACGATCCCAGGCTGGCGCAAGCCATCCGGCTGATGGAAGCGCATGTCGACCAGCCCCTGACTGTCGCCGCCGTGGCCAAGCGCGCCGGGGTGACGGGGCGGACGCTGGAAAGTATCTTTCGCAAGTCGATCGGCGAAACGCCGGGCGCCTATTATCTCAGGCTGCGCCTCGGCGCCGCGCGCCGGCTGGTGGTCGATACGCGCATCGCCATGGCGGACATTGCCGGGCGAACGGGGTTTTCGTCCGCCGCGGCATTTTCCAGAGCGTTTTCAAGAGCGTTCGGCGAAGCGCCGGTCAGGCTGCGTCGAGGATAATGCATGTCGCCCAAAAGTGCGTAGCGGTTTTGGGGTAACGACATGCACAGACAAAGGTGGATCAGGCAGCGTCTTGGCGGACGCTTGTTGCCGTCGATCTGCGAGCGCATCTGTCTCGCCAGATGGGTCTCGAAGCGGCTGGCGACCGCGCGATCCCATTCGTTTGCACTCAGCGCACCATGCTTGGGGTGCGGCAGCGCCATCAGCCGGTCGATGATCGATCCGGCCTCGCCAGATGAGAGCAGGGCGTCGATTTCGCGTTCGTGCTGCATATCGTTTCGCCTCCTTCTTTCTGATTCCCGCCACGAACCACACTATAGGAACTCCGTGACGGCTGTTTGAAGGCAAGAGCGAGGCGATTGATGGGCGATGCCGGGCAAAGTTTTGTCCGCCGCCGCCCATCTTGGGCACGATCTTTCCGACAGATCAGGCGGTGCGTCAGCCGAGCCGCATGGACAGTTCGACATCCTCGCCGAACGGCGTGGACATGTAGCCGCTTCCGGTCGAGCGCACCCGCGAGAGGTATTCGGGGCAAAGATCGGCATTGTCGGCAACGACCAAGGCGCCCGGCCTGAGGCGACTTTCAACTAGGGTCAAGACCTCGGGATAGAGCGCTTTGGCGCCATCGAGCAGCAGCAGGTCGACCGTTTCGGGAAGATCGACGCTTAATGTTTGCAGCGCGTCTCCCTCTCGGATTTCCACCATGTCGATGAGACCGCCTGCTGTGAGGTTGCTCCTGGCGCGCGCCACCTTGGATGGCTCGAACTCGCTGGTGATCAGGCGGCCGCCGCCATTGTCCCGCAAGGCTGCGGCAAGGTGCAGGGTCGAGATGCCGAACGAGGTTCCAAATTCGACGATCGTCCGGGCGCCGCTGCTCCGTGCCAGCATGTAGAGCAGCGTGCCGGTCTCTCGCGAAACGGAAGCCAGAGATCCTTTAGCCGCCCGTAGAAATCGAGGTATTCGGTCTTGCTCCGAATGAAGCGGCCGCTCCTCGGCGGAGAGCTCCGCCACGGCAGGGCTCGTTGCCGCAGCGGCTTCCTCGAACAGGCGGTCCAGCAGGGGCGCCAGCGGCGTTGTCGTCAGTGTGGTCATATTGGTCTCCAGTCAAAATTGAATGCGTTCTTGTGCGGCATTCAAAATACGACTAATCATTCGCATTCAATAATCGCATTGGCGCGCCTCTCAATGAGCGATCACCGAAGTCCGCGGATTTCCTCGCGAAAACAGCCCAAGCAGGCCCGCTCGGCGGAGCTCGTTGCTGCGATTTTGGAGGCTGCTGTTCAGGTTTTGGCGAGGGAAGGCGCGCAGCGCTTCACCACGGCGCGGGTGGCCGAGAAGGCCGGTGTCAGCGTCGGATCGCTGTATCAGTATTTTCCGAACAAGGCGGCGATCCTGTTCCGGCTCCAGAGTGACGAATGGCGGCAGACGACCGATTTGCTGCGCGACATCCTCGAGGATATCAGGAAACCGCCGCTTGAAAGGCTGCGCGGCCTGGTCCACGCCTTCCTCCGCTCGGAGTGTGACGAGGCCGCGGTGCGTGTGGCGCTCGACGACGCCGCACCGCTTTACCGCGACGCGCCTGAGGCGCGGGCGGCAAGGGCGTCCGGAGACCGCACCATCCAGCTCTTCATGCAGGAGGCGTTGCCCAACGCCGCGCAAGTGACCCGCGAATTGGCCGGCGACCTCGTCATGACGACGCTGAGCACGGTGGGGAAGCAGTTCTCGGAGGCGCCTCGAACCGCCACGGAGATTGAAGCCTACGCCGACGCCATGGCCGACATGTTCTGCGCCTATTTGAGAGGCCTCGATCACGGCTAGGGCAAATGCCAGGCCCGGTCAGCAAGCAGACCGAAAGTTTCGCAAGGGGGCAAACCTTGTCGGTTTCGGCCCCGCGGAAAGTCGTCAGCCGGCGGCCGCTGAACAATGCGGCCGCGAATCGGTACGCCTCAGACGTACCGGTTGACGATATTCTCGAGCAGTTCCTGGCGGCCGGATCGGGGCTGCGGCTCGATCTTCTCCTTGACGACGCGATCAGCAATTTCCTCCAGCGTGCGCTTGCCGGCAAGCATCGCCTTGGCCTCGGCCGAATCCCAGCCGGCATAGCGCTCGGCGAGCGGCGCCGACAGCGCCTTGTCCTCGACCATGCGTGCCGCTGCCTTGAGGCCTCGAGCGCAGCAATCCATGCCGCCGATATGACCGATCAGCAGATCCTGCGGATCGAGCGACTGGCGCCTGAGCTTGGCGTCGAAATTGGTGCCGCCGGTCTTGAAGCCGCCCGCCTGCAGTACGTGATAATAGGCGAGCGCCATCTCCGGTACATTGTTTGGGAACTGGTCGGTGTCCCAGCCCGATTGGTAGTCGTTGCGGTTCATGTCGATCGAGCCGAAAATGCCGAGCGCATTGGCCAGCGCCAGTTCATGCTCGAACGAATGGCCGGCCAGGATGGCGTGGCCTTGCTCGATGTTGAGCTTGACCTCGTTCTCCAGTCCGAAACGCTTGAGGAAGCCATAGACGGTGGCGACGTCGTAATCATACTGGTGCTTGGTCGGTTCCTGAGGCTTCGGCTCGATCAGGATGGTGCCTTCGAAGCCGATCCTGTGCTTGTAGTCGACGACCAGATTGAGAAAGCGGCCGGCCTGTTCCTGCTCGCGGGCAAGGTCGGTGTTGAGCAGCGTCTCATAGCCCTCGCGGCCGCCCCACAGCACGTAGTTCTCGCCGTTCAGCCGCTTGGTGATGTCGATGCAGTGTTTCACCGTCGCGGCCGAATAGGCAAAGACGTCCGGATCGGGATTGGTGGCGGCGCCCGACATGAAGCGGCGGTTGGAGAACAGGTTGGCCGTGCCCCACAACAGCTTGACGCCAGTCTGCTTCATCTTTCCCGAGAAATAATCGGCGATCTCGTCGAGCCGCGCCGCACTTTCGGAAAAGTCCCGGCCCTCCGGCCGCACATCGGCATCGTGGAAGCAGAAATAAGGCGCGCCCAGCAGCGAAAACATCTCGAAGGCGACGTCGGCCTTGAGCTTGGCCAGCTCCATCGTGTCGGTACCGCCGGCCTTGGGGAACCACGGCCGGTCAAACGTCTGGCCGCCGAACGGATCGCCGCCTGGCCAGGCAAAGGAATGCCAGTAGGCGACGGCAAAGCGCAGATGGTCTTCCAGCCGCTTGCCGGCGACGATCTCGTCGGGATTGTAGAACCGGTAGGCCAGCGGATTGGTCGAATCCGGTCCCTCATATTTGATCTGTTGGATGTCGCCGAAAAAACCGCTGGTCATGTTCTTTTCCTCTCGCATGGTTCGGCCTGATTACCTCAAGCGTAATTGGTTTCGCGCTGGCGCTGGTCGAAAAGGCTCATGTCAAGAGCATCCAACGAAGGAGACAGACCATGACCGACCTCAACACCATTGCCGAAAACTACATCGCCGCCTGGAACGAGAGTGACGCCGCGCGCAGGAAAGCCTTGCTCAAGACGACCTTCACCGAGGATGTCGGCTACCGCGATCCGATCATGCAGGGCGACGGCCATGACGGCATCGCCGCGCTGATCGAAGGCGTGCAGCAGCGCTTTGCCGGCTTCAGGTTCTCGCTGAAAGGCGAGCCGGACGGATTCGCTGACGCCATCCGCTTTTCGTGGAACCTTGGGCCGGACGGCACCGAGCCCGTCATCGAAGGCACCGATATCGGCGTCATCGAAAATGGCCGGCTGAAAAGCGTCACCGGCTTTCTCGACAAGGTGCCGGCACAGTGAGGAAATCTCGGCAAAGTGGGGGCCAAGCACCCCCCTCTGCCCTACCGTGCATCTCCCCCTCAAGGGGGGAGATTGGCTGGCCTTTCCGCCTTCGCCAATCACCGATCTTGCAAGACTTGCATAGCCGTCGACGCTGCCGATCTCCCCCCTTGAGGGGGAGATGCCAAATGGTGGCAAAGAGGGCAGGCCAGAGGGGGGTAAGCGCCAGCTCACGCGGTTACAGCCCTGATCGCCGGGTAAAGCTGGCGGTAGCGCTGATAGGCCTGCGCATAGGCGTCGCCGAGGGCGGCGACCGGCTCGACCGTGGCGTCCGTCGCCGGCGCCGTGCACACGGCGCGCGGATCGGCAGCGGTCGCCGCGATCAGGCCAAGCCGGGCCGCACCGAACGCGGCGCCGAAATCGCCCTCGGCGGGAATATCGATGGGCAGGCCAAGCGCGGTGGCGATGGCCTTCAACCAGTAGCGCGAACGCGAGCCGCCGCCGATCGCCGTCACCCGGGTCAGCGTCGTGCCGGCCTTGGCCAGAGCTTCCAGGCTGTCGCGGAAAGCGAAAGCGACGCCTTCGAGCACGGCCTGGGTCAGCGCCGCGCGGCCGGATTCGTGTGCAAGCCCCGTAAACGCGCCGCGAATGGCGGAATCATTGTGCGGCGTCCGTTCGCCTGAGAGATAGGGCAGGAAGGAGACACCGGTCGGCGCCTGCAGCGCATCGCCGAGTTCGGCGGTCAACTCGCCAGCACCTTTGCCCGCGATTGCCGATAGCCAGTTGAGCGAATCGGTTGCCGACAGGATGACGCCCATCTGATGCCAGGTGCCGGGCAGGGCATGGCAGAATGTATGCACGGCGCTTTCCGGGTTGGGCAGATAGGACGCATTGGCGGCAAAAAGCACGCCTGACGTGCCGAGCGAGACGAAAGCCTGGCCGGCACCGACCGTGCCCATGCCGCAGGCCGAGGCCGCGTTGTCGCCGGCGCCGCCGGCGATCGGGATGCCCGCCTGCATGCCCCATTTCGCAGCCAGTTCGCTGCGCAAGGCACCGGCCTTTGCCGTGCCTTCGACCAATGACGGCATCTGCCTTTCGTCGAGCGACGTGGCGGCGAGCAGTTCGGCGGACCAGGCTCGTTTGCCGACGTCGAGCCACGACGTGCCAGCCGAATCCGACATTTCCGAAATATGCTCGCCGGCGAGCCAGAGCCGCAAAAAGTCCTTCGGCAGCAGGACCTTTGCCACCTTGGCGAAAACAGCCGGTTCGTTGTTTTTCACCCAGGCGAGCTTTGGCGCGGTGAAGCCGGGAAAGACGATGTTGCCGGTCAGCTTGCGAAAGCGCGGGTCGGCGTCGAGTGCGGCCGCCTCGGCGTGGCTGCGTGTGTCGTTCCACAGGATGCAGGGGCGCAGCACCTGGTCGGCGGCGTCGAGCAGGGTGGCGCCATGCATATGGCCGGAAAGGCCGATGCCTTTGACCGCCGCGAGCTCCTTCGCATGCGCGGATCGCAGCTCGGCGATCGCCGCTTCGCAGGCGCGGATCCACTCAGCCGGGTTCTGCTCGGACCAGCCGGGATGCGGGCGCGACACGTCGAGCGGCGCATGGCCGGAACCGACGATGCTCTGCCTTGCATCGATCAGCAGCGCCTTGACGCCCGACGTGCCGAGATCGAGGCCGAGATACATGTTTCCTCCCATGTCCGTCAGGCCTGGCGGCGACGGTCTTTCTTGCTCCCCGCCTCTGCCTGCGACAGAGGCGGCGAAGATATCCCGGCAATCGTGCCGCCGGACAAGCGCTCCGGTCAACACGCGAAGATTTTTTCGACACTCGAAAAAATCTTGCCGGGGCAGTTTTTAAGGCAAGATTTAGTCTTGGTCAATTCGCCGCGAGAGCGGTTGCGCGCCGTGAAAACAGTGCCGATAGCGGGCTGTCCGGCCGTGCCAGCGCGCGTTCCGCCGCAAGCGCCCGCGCCAGCGCGCCATCACCGGAACGCACTGCCGCTTCGATCAGCGTCAGGTCGATGACGTCGCGTTGGGCGTGGCTGCCGCCGAAGCGATGGGCGATCGCCCGGATCGGCCGGATCAGGCGGATCGTCCCGGCATAATTACCGTCGCCGAATGCCTTGATGGCGAGCGTCAGGGGATGGCCGACATCCCTGGTGAAACCAGCGTTGTCGTCTTTGCCCTGCATCGCCTCGCGCTGCGCCTCGAGCAAGCCGCGGGCCGGCGCTTCGAGGCCGGCGCCGACAAACGCCATCATTGCGTGGGCGTCGTTGAAGGCATAATGGCCGGCGCTGGCCTTGGGCAACCAGTTGGCGGCCAGTGCCGTCCAGCGGTCGCCGACATCGACGCCGCCGAGATGCAGGCGCCACAGGATCGCCGAGGCATCGACCATGTTGAGCGCCAGCGTCGAGCGCTCGCCATAGATCGGCCCGTCGTAGAGCGCCAGCACGTCGTCGGTCTCGCCGAGGTCGTAGTGGAACAGCGCCAGATGCCACCAATTGTGCACCTGCAGAAAGCTTTCCCGCGTCCACGCTTCGGGGTTGGCGCGCATCCACAGAATGCCGTCCTTCTGCCGGCTCTGCATCTCCATGACGTGGGCGACGGCATGCTGGGCCCAGCCGTCGCGCGGCTCGATATCGACCGCCGTGCGGCCAAGTTTTTCGGCGCGCGCGTAGTCGCCCATTTCCTCCAGGCCAAAGGCCTGCATGCCGAGTATGGCGTGGTAGCCCGGCATGCCGCTCTGCCAGGACGGCAGCGCGCGGCCGATGCGGTCGCGCAGCATGCGGGCGTTGCCGGTGAAGAAGTCGATCTGGTGGCCGGTCTGCAGCGCCAGCGCATCGAGCGGGAACTCGATGGCGATATCCTCCAGCACGCGGGCGGCCTCGTGCCAGCGGCCCTCCGCAAGGTGGCCAAGCGCGGCGACATGCGCCTGCTCGCGCGTCGTCGCGGCAAGCGGCAGCGCTGCCTCGTGACATGCCTTGGCCACCGCCGTCGCTTCACGCTCGGTGGCGAGGCCAAAGAGATAACCCTTGAACACATGCGCCATGACGAAGCCGGGATCTTCGGCGATTGCCCGGTCAACGGAACCGACAGGATCGCCGATGAAGCACTGCAATTCGCGCACAGCCTGGCTGTAGGACGAAAACCCGGCCTCCGTCGCGCCAGACAGCGCTAGGCCAAATGCATCCCTGACCGCCATGGCTTGTCCTCAGTTGCCCGAGCGCATCGCCACCGTGGCGATGCCGGCGCCGACCAGCAGCGTGCCGCCGGTGCGGTTGAAGATGCGGATCGCCTTGGGATTGCGCACGACGTTGCGCGCCCTTGCCGCAATCAGCGCATAACCGAAGGCATTGGCGAAGGCGAGCGCCAGGAAGGTCGTCTCGAAGATCAGCATCTGTGTCCAGAAATCCGCATGCCGGTCGAGGAACTGCGGCAGGAAGGCGACGAAAAAGGTGATGCTTTTCGGATTGAGCGCGGTAACCAGCCAGGCATGTGCCGTCATCTTGGCCGATGACACCGCATCGGTGCGCGGTTCGGCCCGCAGCGCGCCGCCGGCGCGAAACAGCTTTATGCCGAGATAGATCAGATAGCCGGCGCCGATCACCTTCAGCACGGTGAATACGGTCGCCGACGCCGCCAGCAGCGCGCCGATGCCCAGCATCGACAGTGTCATTGCGGTGAAGTCGCCGAGCGCCACGCCGACTGCCATCGGCAGCGCGGTGCGCCAGCCCTGGCCGAGCGCATAGGACACCACCAGCAGGATGGTCGGGCCCGGAATGACCAGAAGGACTGCCGAGGCGGCGGCAAATGCGGCCCAGTTTTCGAAGGACATTTTCTTCTCCTTGAGCTCAAAGAAGAGGATAAATCCTTGGCCTCGCGAAGATGTAAAGAGGCAAAAACCGAAAAAGCCCCTCGTTAACGGCAGATGGCTGGCCTTCACGCTTTTTCAACCATGATTGGTGAAAATGCCTGCTATCCGGCCGGACCGTGTTTCCCGCCGATAGCGTAGGGTTTGGGTAAATGCGTGAGTTGCCGCACGGTCTGTCGCTGCCGCATAATGGCGACGCAATCGAAACCGAAATACAGCTTTCCCGCCGCACGGTGCTGTCCGGCGCCGGTGCGCTGGCGCTGCTCGGCGTCGCCGGCTGCAGCCAGACGCTGGATCTGCCGTCGCTCCAGCTCGACGACGTCACCACCGGCTCGATCCGGCCCGTGCGTCCGAGCATCAGCGTCGACAAGAACATCACCAGCCCCGACGTGATGTACGCTTCGCTCACCGACGGTGGCTTCAATGTACCGGAGGTGCCCTACCTCAAGGTCAAGCCGGAGTTCCGCCGCCAGATTGTCGTCGATCCGACCGGCGAGCAACCCGGCACGATCGTCGTTCACTCGCAGGAGCGGCTGCTCTATCTGGTGCAGCCCGGCGGCGAAGCGATCCGTTACGGCGTCGGCATCGGCAAGGACGGATTCCGCTGGTCGGGCCGCGCCAACATCCAGTACGGCAAGGAATGGCCGGTCTGGACCCCACCGCCCGAGATGATCGCCCGCAAGCCGGAGCTGGTGAAATGGCAGAGCGGACAGCCGGGCGGCCTCGACAATCCGCTCGGCGCGCGTGCCCTCTACATCTATCAGAACGGCAGCGATACCGGCTATCGCATCCACGGCTCGCCCGAATGGCGGAGCATCGGCCAGGCGATGTCGTCGGGCTGCGTGCGCCTGATCAACCAGGACATCATCGATCTCTACAGCCGCGTCTCCAAGAAGAATCCGGTCGTCGTCGTCTGACCGGCGGCTTCGCTTTCAGCGATCACTCTGCCGTTGCGCGATGCCGCAAGACAGGCGAATGTGCCTGCGATTTTCATCGCCCGGGAGACGTGACCAATGGCCGGAACTTTTGTCATCGCGCAAGGCGGCGGCCCAACCGCCGTCATCAACCAGACGGTGGTCGGCGCCGCGCTCGAAATCCGCAAGCGGCATCCCGGCGCCAAGGTGCTGGGATCCATCCACGGCGTGCGCGGCATTCGTGACGGCAATTACGTCGATCTTTCCGCCATCCCCGAGGACCGTTTGCGGCTGATCGCGGCGACGCCGAGCGCCGCGCTTGGTTCGACGCGCGACAAGCCGGATGCCGCCTATTGCGACCTCATCCTCAACGGCTTGAAGAAAGCCGGCGCCGACGCCTTCATCTACATCGGCGGCAACGACACGTCGGGCACGCAGCAGATCCTGACCGACGCCGCCGGCGGCAAGATCGCCTTCGTCCATGCGCCGAAAACCATCGACAACGATCTCGAGGAGAACGACCACACGCCCGGCTTCATGTCGGCGGCCGAGTTCGTCGCCGGGGCGTTTCTTTCGGTCGATCTCGATTTCCGCGCTCTGCCGGGCATCTATGTCGGCATCGTCATGGGGCGGCATGCCGGTTTCCTGACGGCCGCGTCCGCGGCATGGCAGCTCGACCAGGACAGCGGCCCGCATCTCGTCTACGTGCCGGAGCGGCCGTTCTCGGCGGCCGGCTTCATCGACGACGTGCGCGCCACGCTCGACCGCCACAAGCGCTGCATCGTTGCCGTCTCCGAAGGCGTCAGCACCGCCGACGGCAAGGCGCTGGTCGAAAGCCTGGTGCCGCCGGAAAGGCTGGAGCGCGACCAGCACGGCAACGTCAAGCTGTCGGGCAGCGACCTGCCGGCAGCCTTGGAGCGCGCGCTGGCCGAGGGATTGCCGGGCAAGCGGGCGCGCGTCGATGCGCTCGGCTACATGCCGCGCGGCTATGTCGGCGCCATCAGCGCGGTGGACGCGCAGGAGGCCTTCGACGCCGGCGCCTTCGCGGTCACGGTCGCCGACGAGGGCGGCGGTTCGGTGGCGCTGCAATATGACGGCAAGAAAACCGTGCTGAAGAAGGTGCCGCTGAAGAACGTCGCCGGCAAGACGCGCCATATGCCGGATGATTTCATGCTGCCCGATGTCAACCGGCTGTCCGATGCGGGGATGGCCTATCTGAAGCGGCTGGTCCCGCAAAAATACAAGGTCGGCAAGCCGTTCGTCTGATGCCGGCCTTGATCTGATGGACAACTGGTTCAGCAAAACCATCGTCGACGCAGAGACGACCATGCTGACCGAGCCCTTCGTGCATGAATTCGTGCGCGCCAATATCTGGCATTTGCGCGGCCGCGACGTCGACCTGCTGGTCGACACCGGCATGGGGATCTGCCCGCTGGCGCCGCAGATCGACACGCCGGCCGGCAAGCCGCTGCTCGCCGTCGCCACGCATATCCATCTCGATCATGTCGGCTCGCTGCACGAGTTTCCGTTGCGGGCAGGGCCGCGCCACAGCGCCGCGCAGTTCGGCAGCATGGATGAAGCAGTGACCTACGCCTACATGTTCCATGATCTGGAAGGGGCTGTCTCCAGGCTGCCGGCGGAGGGCTGGAAAGCCGCCGATTACAGGATTCCGCCGGCGCCGCTGACTAGGACCCTGGACGAGGGCGATAGGGTCGACCTCGGCGACCGCCAATTCCGCGTCCTGCATCTGCCCGGCCACTCTCCTGATTCGATCGCGCTGTTCGACGAGGCCGACGGCCTGTTCTTCGCCGGCGACGCCATCTACGACGCCACGCTGATCGACGACCTGCCGGATTCGGATCGTGCCGCCTATCGCCGCACGATGCAGCGGCTGCTTGAGCTGCCGATCCGCATCGGCCATGGCGGTCATGGACCGAGCTTCGACGGCAGGCGGATGCGCGAGATCGCCTCGGCGTATCTCAGGCGAACGGACGGGACAGCGGCATAGGAAGCCTCGGCAGGGGCGGTGAGGGGCGGCACAAACCTGAGGCGATTTGTCTTGGGTAGCTATTTTGTTCTTGCTTTGTGCCGGCAGCTATGCTACTAATTTGGGTATGGTGCTGATTTGCCCCAACGACCCGCCCCTCGAGGCGGGTTTTTTATTTTCGGCTTTCGGCGCCAACGCGCAAGGCGGTTGCCAGCCGGAAATTAAATCTTCGTAATATTATCTGGAAACCATGATCGGCGCCCTAGATGCGGGGCTGTCGATCCGGTCGGCCGCCGTGCCAGGCGAGACAGGCAAGGCCGACACGCCGATAGAGCGCTCCGGTGACGGAACGCTGCGGCGCCCGATCAATCTCTCGCCCGGACAACGGCCATGTCACCAATCCAGACCCTTCGCAGACATCGCGTCGCCGCTTTGCTGGGCGCCGCGCTGATCGTCAGCCCCTTCGCCCTGCCTCTCGCTCCCAGGCTGAATGATGTCCTGGCGGCAACAGTGACGCCACCTGTCACCGGCATGACCGCTCCCAGCGGTTCGTTCGCTCCGGTCGTGGCGGCCGACAAACCGGCAGTGGTGACCATCACGACGGTCATGAAAGCCCAACAGCCGGACACCACGAGCGATGGCTCTCCCTTTGGCGGAACCTCGCCTTTCGACGATTATTTCCGCCATTTCTTCGATGGCCAGGGACAGCCCGCCCCCAAGACGCCGCCGGAACAGGCGCCGCGCACCGAGGCCCTCGGCTCAGGCTTCATCGTCGGCGCCAACGGCACCATCGTCACCAACAATCACGTCGTCGACGGCGCCCAGTCGATCAAGGTGACGCTCGACGACGGCACCGAGCTTCCCGCCAAATTGATCGGCCATGACGCCAAGAACGATCTTGCCGTGCTCGAGGTCAAAGCCGGCAAGCCCTTGCCGACCGTCAAATGGGGCGATTCCGACAAGCTCATGCCGGGCGATCAGGTGCTCGCCTTCGGCAATCCTTTCGGCCTTGGCACCACCGTCACGGCCGGCATCGTCTCGGCGCGCGGCCGCGACCTGCACAGCGGGCCGTTTGACGACTTCATCCAGATCGACGCACCGATCAACCGGGGCAATTCCGGCGGCCCGCTGACGGATGTGAACGGCAATGTCGTCGGGATCAACACGGCGATCTTTTCGCCGAATGGCGGCAGCGTCGGCGTCGGCTTCGCCATCCCCTCGGACCAGGCGCAAAAGGTCGTCGCCAAGCTGATGAAGGGCGGCTCCATCCAGTACGGCTATCTCGGCGTCCAGATCCAGCCGGTGACGCCTGATATGGCGAGCGCCATCGGCCTCGATCACCCCGCCGGCGTGCTGGTCGCGCAGGTCAGCGACGGATCGCCGGCCGCCAAGGCCGGCATCGAGACAGGCGATGTCATTACCAGCTTCGCCGGCCAGGACATAAAGGATCCAAGGGACCTGTCACGCGCCGTCGCCGACATTGCGCCCGGCACGAGGGAAGCGCTCAATGTCTGGCGCAAGGGGAAGGGCCTGCAGATCTCCGTCGAGATCGGGCGCAACGAAGACGATATGGCGACGGGATCGGTGGCCGGCGATCAGGGTCAGCCGTCGACGGAGCAGGGCCTTCGCGCACCGACGCTCGGTCTCGGCCTGATGGACGTCACCCCGGATGTGCGCCAGGCAATGAACATGACAGGCAACCAGCACGGCGCACTGGTCGAGCGCGTCGACCCGAACAAGGCGGCATCGGCTTCCGGCATTCAGCCCGGCGACATCATCGTCGCCGTCGACCAGCATCCGGTGAGGAGCGCCAGGCAGGCTAACCAGGCGATTTCTCAGGCTGCCAAATCCGGCAAGAAATCGGTGCTGCTGCTTGTCGAGCGCGGCGACGCCCAGATGTTTGTCGCCGTGCCCTTTGCCAGTGGCTGAGGCACGCGCCGCGCTGCCAAAATCGACGTAGAGCACTGCCGCCAGGCCGAGCCAAGATTTCGGTTGCCCGCGGGCGCGTCTTCGAGAAAACTGACAAGGGTCGATTGGACCTTGCGCAAACGGATATTCTCGATGGTTACCCGAGGCTTCTCTTCCGGACGAAAGCCCCCGACGGATACGAATGCACGTATCCCGCCGGGGCAGTATCTCGAGCAAGGTTTCCCGGTCCTGTCGGCCGGCCCGACGCCGCATGTGCGCACCGAGGATTGGTCGTTCACGCTTAAGCACGGGCCGCGGCCGATCAAGAAGTGGAACTGGGCCGAGTTCAATGCGCTGTCCTTGACCAAGATGACGCGCGACATCCATTGCGTGACCGCATGGACCAAGTTCGACACGGCGTGGCAGGGCGTGCTGGTCGACGACATCCTTGCCGACGCCGGCATCGAGCCGCCCACCGCCTTCACGCTGGCGCTGGGTTTCGACGGCTATTCCACCAACGTGCCGACGAAGGATCTCACCGGCGGCAAGGCGATGGTGGCACTGCTTTACGAGGGCAAGCCGATCACCCCCGATCATGGCGGGCCGGCGCGGCTGCTCGTTCCACATCTCTATTTCTGGAAATCGGCCAAATGGCTGAACGGGCTGCAGTTCACCGAGCGTGACGAGCCGGGTTTCTGGGAGTTGCGAGGCTATCATATCTATGGCGACCCGTGGCGCGAGCAGCGCTACACGAACGATCCATGAGCGACGCACCGGCGGCGCAGTCGCCCTGGCAGACAGTCACCATCACCCGCATCCAAAAGCGCACGCCGCGCGTCACCAGCTTTTTCCTGCAGCCATCGCGGCCCTTCGCTTACCGTGCCGGACAGCATGTCGACGTCAGGCTGACGGCGCCTGACGGTTATCAGGCGCGCCGCTCCTATTCCATCGCCTCGGCGCCGGAGACCGGCGAGACCATCGAACTGGCGATTGAAAAACTCGAGGACGGCGAGGTCTCGCCGTTCTTTCACGAGATTGCGGCGGTGGGCGACGACGTCGAATTGCGCGGGCCGCTCGGCGGCCATTTCGTCTGGTCCGACAGCGATGGCGGACCGCTCCTGCTCGTCGGCGGCGGGTCGGGCGTAGTGCCGCTGATGTCGATGGTCCGTCACCGGGCGATGCGGGGGTCGCTGGTCGCCGCCGCCTTGGTATTTTCCGCGCGGGTCTGGGACGAGGTGATCTTTCGCGACGAGTTGATCGACCTCGCCGAGCGCCGGGATGGCTTCGACCTGGTGCTGACGCTGACGCGCGAGCCGGCCCGCCGTCCGGCGGATTATGCGCGGCGGATCGACGCCGCGATGATGGTGCAAGCCATGACGAGGCTGCCCGCGCCGCCGAAGCTGGCCTTCGTCTGCGGCTCGAACGCATTCGTGACGGCCGCCGCCGAGGCACTGATCGATGCCGGCGTCCCGGCGGCACTCATCCGCACCGAACGCTACGGGGTCTGATCCGGTTCTGCTTGCTCCGTTGCAGTCTTCGCTGCCCGGCATAAACGGGCCGAAAACAGGTAGAACGGCAAGGTCGCGTTTGGCTGAAATGGTTAACGATTCGACAAACAACCGCTGCTGCTACTTTTATCGGTTTAAAAAATCGAACCGAACGGTTCGTTTCTGTTGACAATGCGTGCAGGACGCTGTGAACGCTGCCTCTCCAAGCCACCTTGCAGCCAGACCGATGCTATGGGCTATCTACTTGATATTTAGCAATAAAATTGTGGCGGAGGGAATCTCTGGCACAATTTCAAGGTGTAGATTCTTGGTCCACACCAAACAACTTCGTGATTGGAAACTGGCCATTGCCTTTCCCACATCGGGGCTGTCCGAACGACGCGAATTCCTCCCAAGACACGCCGCTCGCCGGACGGAAAAACTGAGATACTGGAGTACTAAAATGAAAAAGATCGCTCTTGCCGCCGTCGCCGTTTTGGCCATCACCGGCAGCGCCTTCGCTGGCAGCGACAACTTTGGTTCCAAGGGTTCGAACCAGCCTGCCGCTTCGGTCGACAGCTCGTACACGGCTTCCATTCAGAAGCCGGCTCATGCTGACGAGCAGCCTGTCCAGGGCGCCGACCGTAACCTCTTCGGCAACAACTAACAGCCGATCCCAGCATCAGGGCGGCGGGCATTATCCGCCGCCCGGGACCCGAGAAATTCAGGAGTATTAAAATGAAAAAGATCGTTCTTGCTGCCGCCGCCGTTCTGGCCATCACCGGCAGCGCTTTCGCCGCTAGCGACAATTATGGTTCCAACGGTGCCAACCAGCCTGCGCCTTCCGTCGATAGCTCGTACACGGCTTCCGTCAAGACGTCGGACCATGCTGAAAAGCAGCCGGTCGTCCAGGGCGCCGACCGCAACCTCTTCGGCAACAACTAATAGCCGATCCCAGCATCAAAGCGGCGGGTGAGCCCGCCGCTTGATTCGAAAATCCAGGAGTACCCAAATGAAAAAGATTGTTCTTACTGCCTTCGCTCTCTTGATTGCCGCCGGCAGCGCCTATGCCCGCAACGACAATGTTGGCGGGACCGACATCAACAAGCAGTCGACCGTCAACGTCGACAAGACGCAGACGTTTTCGGTACGTGACAGCAATTCGCCGATCTACAAACTGCTGAATTCGTCTGGCGATGTGCCCAAGTCCGCGCCTCAGGGCGCCGACCGCAACCTCTTCGGTAACAACTAGAGCAATTCCAGGAAAAGTGTGAAACGGTTTTCCGTCCGGAATTGCGTCAAAACAAAGAGATAGAGCGGTTCGGCGTTTCCACGAAACGATGAACCGCTCTAACAGCCGAACTGGAATTCCAAACAAGAGCGGCGGGCCATGCCCGCCGCTCTTGTCTTTGCATGGCGGAAAAGCGCCTGCTTCAAGCCGCCTTTGCTTCTGCTTCATGGAGCGCGAAAGAGCGCCCGTCGGCGTCGAAAATATGCAGGTCGCCTGCGTCCGCCGTCAGCCGCAGCGTCGCTCCGCGCTTGACCTCGACATTGCCCGGCAGCTTGGTCACCAGCGGCAGGTCGGCGCGGCCGATGTCGACATAGACGAGTTGGACCTCGCCGAGCTGCTCGACATAATCGACCGTCCCTTCGAACAAATAGTCGGCGCCGGTGGCAATCATCAGATCCTCCGGCCGCACGCCGAAGCTCACCGCAGCGCCTTTCACCGAGGCGGGTGTTGTGATCGGCACCGTTGCCTTGCGGCCGCCGACATGGCTGACGACGGTGGGGTCGCCGGTCCTGTCGATCGTTGCCGGCAGGATGTTCATCGCCGGCGAGCCGATGAACTGGGCGACGAACAGATTGCCGGGCCGCTTGTAGAGCTCCATCGGCGTGCCGACCTGTTCGATATGGCCTTCCTTCAGAACCACGATGCGGTCGGCCAGCGTCATCGCCTCGACCTGGTCGTGGGTGACGTAGATCATCGTTGTGGCCGGCATCGATTCCTTGAGCTTGGCGATCTCGATGCGGGTAGCGACGCGCAGCGCCGCGTCGAGGTTGGACAGCGGCTCGTCGAACAGGAAGACCTTGGGATTGCGCACGATGGCGCGGCCGATAGCGACGCGCTGGCGCTGGCCGCCCGACATCGCCTTGGGCAGACGGTCGAGATATTTGGTCAGCTGCAGGATCTCGGCCGCCTGGCGCACCCGCTTGTCGATCTCGGCCTTGCTTTCCTTGCCGATCTTCATCGAGAACGCCATGTTGTCGTAGACGGTCATGTGCGGATAGAGCGCATAGGACTGGAACACCATGGCGATGCCGCGCTTCGACGGCGGCACGTCGTTGACGATTTCGCCGTCTATCTTGAGCTCGCCTGAGGTGATCTCCTCCAGCCCGGCGATGCAGCGCAGCAAGGTCGACTTGCCGCAACCAGACGGACCGACGAAGACGATGAATTCGCCCGACTTTATGTCGAGGTCGACGCCGTGCAGAATGTTGAGATTGCCGTATGATTTCTTCACTTGCCTTAGCGTGACATCGGCCATGGTACCCTCCAGTTCTTCCTTGAATTCAGTCGATACGCCCGAACCAGGCGCCGTAGCCGCCGAGGCGGATAGTGCCGGCGCCAGTCTGTCCCGAAAACCCGTGTCCCGGCAAGGGCTGCAGTGAGCGGCCGCCGAGATCGACCTCGGCCGGCTTTGCTCCGAGATTGAAGGCGCAGACGATCTGCTCGTTGCCTTCGCGGCGCGTGAAGGCGACGGTGTCGCCCTCGCTTTCGATGAACTCGATATCGCCCTTGGCCAGCGCCGGATGGGCGCGGCGGAAAGCCAGGAAGCGCCGATAGTGCTCGAGCAGCGAGCCGCCGTCGCCCTGCTGCACATTGACCGCTTGCGCAAGATGCTTGCTGGGCACCGGCAGCCAGGGCTTTGCCGTCGAGAAGCCGCCATTGCGGGCAGCGCCGTCCCAAACCATCGGCGTGCGGCAGCCATCGCGGCCCTTGAATTCCGGCCAGAAGCGGATGCCGTATGGGTCCTGCAGATCCTCGAAGCTGAGCTCGGCCTCGCTAAGCCCGAGCTCCTCGCCCTGATAGATGCAGACCGAGCCGCGCAACGACATCAGCAGCGCCGAGATGACCTTGAGGTAGGCGGTCGGGTCGGGCTCGCCGGCAGCCCAGCGCGAGGCAGGGCGCATCACGTCATGGTTGGAGAAGGCCCAGCACGACCAACCGTCGCTGGCCACCTTGCCGAAGGTTTCCAGCACCGAGCGGACCTTTGCCGCGCTGATCTTCTCCGGCGCCAGGAAGTCGAAGGAGTAGCACATATGCACGCGTTTGCCGCCTGCCGTATAGGCCGCCACCACTTCCAGCCCACGCTGCGAATCGCCGACTTCGCCAACCGCGGCCGTCGCCGGATATTCGTCGAGCAAGGCGCGGAAGCGTTCGAGGAAGCCGAGGTTTTCAGGCCGGCTCTTGTCGTAGAGATGGTCCTGGTAGTTGTAGGGGTTGACGGCCGGCGCCGTCTGGTCGTTGCGCTGCTCGGGCGGCAGCGGCGGATTGTCTTCCAGGCCTTGGCTGTGGAAGTAGAAATTGATGGTATCGAGGCGAAAGCCATCGACGCCGCGCTCCAGCCAGAAGCGGGTGACATCGAGCAGCGCGTCCTGGACCGCGCGGCTGTGGAAGTTGAGGTCGGGCTGCTCGGCCAGGAAATTATGCAGGTAATATTGCTGGCGGCTGGTGTCCCACTGCCAGGCCGAGCCGCCGAAGATCGACAGCCAGTTGTTGGGCGGCGTGCCGTCCGGCTTGGCATCCGCCCAGACATACCAGTCGGCTTTTGGATTGCTGCGGCTCGAACGGCTTTCCTTGAACCATGGATGGATGTCGGCGGTGTGCGAGAGCACCTCGTCGATCATCACCTTGAGGCCAAGCCGGTGCGCCTCTGCGGTCAGCGCGTCGAAGTCGGCCAGCGTGCCGAACATCGGATCGACGTCGCAATAATCCGACACGTCGTAGCCGAAATCCTTCATCGGCGATTTGAAAAATGGCGAGATCCAGATGGCGTCGGCACCAAGCGAGGCGATGTACGGCAGCCGGCCGATGATGCCCCTGAGGTCGCCGATGCCGTCGCCGTTCGAATCCTGATAGCTGCGCGGATAGATCTGGTAGATCACGGCACCTCGCCACCAGTCGCGATCGATCGCGAGATCGGGCTTCGGGGTCGCCTTCAAAGCGGATTGCATGATTTCAACCTCCTTTCACCGAGCCGGCAAGCAGCCCGCGGACGAAATAGCGCTGCAGCGAGAAGAACACGATCAGCGGCACGATGATGGTGACGAAGGCCGATGTCGTCAGGATCTCCCAGTCGCCGCCGCGCGAACCGAGCAACGCATTGAGCTTGGCGGTCAGCACGATCTGGTCGCCCTCGGTACCGAGGAAAACCATCGCCACCAGCAGATCGTTCCACACCCAGAGAAACTGGAAGATGGCGAACGAGGCCAGCACCGGGAACGACAATGGCAGGACGATCTTGACGAAGATCTCGAAATCGCTGGCGCCGTCGATCCGCGCCGATTCCATGATCTCGCGTGGCAGGCCGGCAATATAACTCCTCAACAGATAGATGGCGAAGGGCAGGCCGAAGCCGGTATGCGCCAGCCAGATGCCGAGATAGGTTTTCGACGGCACGCCGAAGAAACTGCCGACGCCGTTGTAGAGCTTCAACAGCGGGATCAGTGACATCTGCAGCGGCACGACCAGGAGGCCGATGATGACGGCGATGAGCAGCGCCCGGCCGGGAAAGCGCATCCACGCCAAAGCGTAGGCGGCGAACGCGGCGATCAGGATCGGGATCACGGTCGCCGGAATAGTGACTGTCAGCGAGTTCATGAAGGAGCGGCCGATGCCTTCCGAAAACAGCACCGTGTCGTAATTGTCGGTGGTGAATTTCGGCGGCGCCGACGAGGCGTAATAGACGCGCTGGCCGCGTTCGCTTTCGAAAGCCTTCGGCGAGGTCATGACGAAACTGCCGTCGGCATTGAGCTGCAGGGTCACGCCGTCCCCGAGATCGGCTGTCGTGCCGGCGGGATATTGCGTCGGCGCTGCCGACTTGACGCCGAAGGCGCTGATGTTGCGGGCAGGACCGTCGCCGAAGATATTGCCTTGCAGGACGAACTTGCCGTCCTTCTCGACCTGCGCCGAAGCGGGCGGCAGCCGTCCGGCTTCCGTCTGGCTGGAACTGGTGAACGAGTTCCACCAGCCCGAAGCGATGATCTGGTCCTTGTCGCGCAGCGACGAGACCAGGATGCCGAGCGTCGGGATCGTCCAGATCGCAACGAAGATGAAGACGGCGATATGGACGCCGAAACGGCTGACAAAGGACTTTCCGGTCGCCACGGCCATCTCAATGTCCCTCCGTCTCTTTGTTCGCCTGGCGGATGTTCCAGACCATGATCGGAATGACCGCGATCATGATGATGATGGCGATGGTGGCGCCGCGGCCGAAATCGCCGCCGCCGCGGAACATCCAGTCGAACATCAGATTGGCCAGCACCTGGCTGTTCCACTGGCCGTTGGTCATGGTCAGCACGATGTCGAAAACCTTCAGCACCAGGATGGTGATGGTGGTCCAGACTACGGCGATGGTGCCCCAGATCTGCGGCACCATGATCTTCCAGAAGATCTGGAAAGGATTGGCGCCGTCGATGACGGCGGCTTCCAGCGTCTCTTCCGGAATGCCGCGCAAGGCCGACGACAGGATGACCATGGCAAAGCCGGTCTGGATCCAGATCAGGATGACCATCAGGAAGAAGTTGTTCCAGAACGGCAGCGATATCCAGACCTGCGGCTGGCCGCCGAAATACTGGATGATGGCGTTGAGCAGACCGATCTGCGTCTGGCCGTCGCCGCGATACTCGTAGATGAATTTCCAGATGACGCTGGCGCCGACGAAGGAGATGGCCAGCGGCAGGAAGATCAGGCTCTTGGCGATGGTGCCCCACCAGATCTTGTCGGTGAGCACGGCGATGATCAGCCCGAGGAAGGTGCAGGCGGCCGGCACCACTGCCAGCCAGATGATGTTGTTGAGGATCGAGTTGCGGAACTCGCGGTCGCCGAACGCCCAGTGATAGTTGGCCAAGCCGACGAAATGGCCGCCGCCGCGATCGAGGAACGACAGCCTCAGCGTCTCCACCACCGGGTAGATCAGGTAGATGGTGAGGATGATCATCGCCGGCCCGACGAACAGCCACGGCCGGATCACCCCCTGCCGCCGCAGATTGTTAATCGCCGCCTTGCCGGCAACGCCGCGTGCCGGAAAGATCGTATCGAGTGCCTTGTTGGCGCCCCAGAAATAGGCGACGCAGCCGCCCACGCCGATGATGATGACGAATATCGCCGAAAAAATCTGAGCCGCCATGGGTCCCTCCCCCTGCGCACGGATCCGCCAGTCGAGAATGGCTTTGGCGGCGGGATCATGCGCCGATTCAGTTGTCTGGAGCGCGACCAGCCGAAAAGCAGGTCACTGGGCGCGCATCATGCCGGAATGCGTTGTGCTCACGACAATCGACGCGACGCCAAGCACCGGATAAGGTCCGGGCCGTTTGAGGCCCGGACCGCATCACATTGGGAACGCAAGCCGGCCGCTTACTTGATCGCGTCCCAGCTTTTCTGGATATCGGTGGCGACGTCCTGGGCGGACTTGCCGCCGACCAGGTCGATCATGCCGGTCCAGAAGGCGCCGGCGCCGATCTTGCCCGGCATCAGGTCGGACCCATCGAAGCGGAAGGTCGAGGCGTTGGCCAGGATTTCGCCCTGCTTCTTCAGCGCGTCGCTGGCATAGGCGTCCTTGTTGACCGACTTGAACGGCGTCACGAAGCCACCCTGCGCCATCCAGATCTCATGAGCGAGCGGCAGCTTCAGGAATTCGATGAACGCGCGGGCACTCTTGCTATCCTTGGTGATCATGGCGAGCGTGCCGGCGCCCAGCACCGGAGTGCCGAGATCGGGCTTGGAGGCGTAGGGCGGGTAATAGAAGAAGTCGGCATCCTCGCCGATCTTGGTGCCTTGCGGGAAGAAGGTCGGGATGAATGATGCCTGGTGGTGCAGATAGCATTTTGGCGGCACCGAGAAGAGGCCCTTCGGGCTGTCGCGGAAATCGGTCGCCGCAACCGCCTTTGCACCGCCCTCGACCATTTTGTCGTCGGTCGCGATCTTGCCGAAAATGTCGATGGCGTTGACCACGGCCGGATCGTTGAACCGAATTTCGTTCTTCACCCATTTGTCGTAGGTCTCGGGCGTCTGGGTGCGCAGCATGATGTCTTCGACCCAGTCGGTCGCAGGCCAGCCGGTGGCGCCGCCCGAACCAAGCCCGATGCACCATGGCGTGCCGCCGTCGGCGATGATCTTCTTTTCGAGCTCGGCAAGCTCTTCCTGCGTCTTCGGCACCTTGTAGCCGGCTTCCTCGAAATTATCCGGCGAGTACCAGACTAGCGATTTCACGTCGGCCTTGTAGGGGAACGCGAAGAAACCGGGCTTGCCGTCCTTGTCCTTGAAGGTGCCGAGGTCGACCCAGGATTGGCCGGCGCCGTAATTGTCCTTGACCCAGGTGGCGGTGTCGTCGCCGAGCGGCGTCAAAAGCCCCTTCGATGCCAGATCCTGGATCAGACCCGGCTGCGGCAGCACGGCGATGTTGGGCGGGCTGCCGGCCTGCGTGTCGATGACGATCTGCTGCTCGTAATTCTCCGACGAGGAGTACTTGATCTCGGCGCCGGTGGCTTCGGAGAAATAATCGAGAACGGTGCGGACAAGCCCTTCGTCCTCGCCGCGCCACGGTCCGAAGATCGTCAGCGTCTCGCCCTTGAGGTCGACCTTCTTGAGCTCCTCGTAGTTGGCCCAGTTGAAACGGGGATCTTCGCCCGGCTTGAACTTCAGTTCGGCTTGCGCCGGCATGGCCAGGGCGAGCGTGGCAAACGCAGCGCCCAGCAGAAGCATTTTCTTCATCGGTATTCCCTCCCAGTGGTGACAAACACCGAACGAAACCTCCATTCCGTCCGCCGGCGCTGCAGGACTGTGACTCAGTCGGAAAGGAACTGCAACCTTTCGTAGAGTCTTCCAAAGCGCTTTGGTGATTTTGATCACGCCACTGAATTGATCCGGAGTCAAGAGAAAGCCACGCTAATCGATTTAATTTCTGCGGCCGAGTGCCAGCGAAAGTGCGCTGCAGCACAGTTTTCTGGCGGTGCAGCAGCAAATTCGGCTTCAAACCGGTCCGAACCGTGCGTATGGTCATTGCGCTCGGCAAGGCGGTTCGTAGCGGCCAGCTCGATTCAGATTAAAAGCGCTTTGAGGTTTTGGAGGCCTCCGGTGAACCTCAAGCAGCTCTCCCACATGCTGGCGCTTTCGCAGACCACGGTCAGCCGCGCATTGAACGGCTACCCGGAAGTCAACGAGGAAACGCGCCGGCGGGTGGTCGATGCCGCCAAGCGTCACGGCTATCGCCCCAATCCGAGCGCGCGCCGGCTGGCGACCGGCAAGACCGGCATGATCGGCTATGTGCTGCCGACGGGGACGACCGTCGACATCGACCCGCATTTCGTCGAGTTCCTGTCCGGCCTCGGCGACTATGCGCGTTCGCACGAGCTCGACCTGGTGCTGTCACCGGCCGATGCCGACGACCAGGAGACGACCTACCGCCGTATTGTCGCCAACCGGCAGGTCGACGCGGTCTATATCTCGTCGCCGAGGCCGGCCGACCGCCGGGTGGCGCTGGTCAATACGCTCGGCATTCCTTTCATCGTCCATGGCCGCAGCGAAGGCTTCGATTTCGACTATCCCTTCACCGACATCGACAATGAGGGCGCCTTCCACGAGGCGGCGCGGCTTCTCGTCCAGCTCGGTCACAGGCGTCTGGCGCTGATCAATGGCGACGATCGCGAGACCTTCGCCATCCACCGCGAGCGCGGCGTTCGGCGCGCGCTAGCGGCAAGCGGCCTGGTGCTTGGTGATCAGCATGTCTGTTCCCTCACCATGACCGAGGAGAATGGCTACCGCGCTGCCCGGCGCTTGCTGGAACAAAGCGACGCGCCGACGGCGATCGCCTGCTCCAGCCTGATCATGGCGCTCGGCGTGGTGCGCGCGGTGCGCGATCTCGGCCTGACCATTCCGGGCGACCTGTCGCTGATCGCCCATGACGACGTCTTTCCCTGGCTGAAGCCGGAGAATTTTTCGGTGCCGCTGTCGACGACGCGTTCGTCGATCCGCCTGGCCGGCGCGCGCATCGCCGAACGGCTGGCGGCGCGGATTTCCGGCCTGGAGGAGGGGGCTCGCGGCGAGGTCTGGCCGGTCGACCTGGTGGTCAGGGGATCGGTCGCCGGCGCACCGGCCTAGAGGCAATCACTCTGAACGGCCGAGGTCGACTCTTGGCGGCTGTTGGCCAGCACCAGCGAGTGCGTCCTGGTGTCAGGCCGCAGATTTGAGGTGATCGATGAAGGCGCGCAGCTTCGGCAGGACTTGGCGCTTGCCTGGATAATAGAGGAAGACACCCGGCGTCGTCGTGGCGATGCTGTCCAGCACCGACTTGAGTTTTCCTTCTTCTATCAGACCTTCGGCGAGTGGTCGTGGTGTCTGCGCCAGCCCAACGCCCCGCGTCGCAGCCCCGACCAATGTCGAATAGTCGTGCGCGATCAGCGGGCCTGAGACGATCGCTTCGATCGCGCCATTGCCGTCGACGAAGGACCAGGGCGCGATCGCGCCATTCGAGCGGCGCAAGCGTAAGCAGGCGTGGTGGCGCAAGTCCTCGACACGCTCGGGACGGCCGTGGCGCTCGAGATAATCAGGGCTGCCGACGACCACGAACGAGAACGGCGGAGTCAGCCGCACCGCGACCATGTCGGCGGCGATGAGCTGGCCGAGGCGGATGCCGGCATCGAACCCGCCGGTCGCCAGATCAACCATCTGGTCGCTCACGGCGATCTCCAGTTCGATCTCAGGATAGGCTTGGCAGAACGACGCGAGCACCGGCTCCAACATCAATGGCACGATGGCGCGGGGCACAGACAGACGCAGCAGACCGGTCGGCCGTTGGCCGATATCGCGGGCAGCCTCGCCGGCCGCGACGAGCTCTTCGAATGCAGGGCCGGCACGGTCGAGGAACCGCTGGCCAGGTTCGGTTAAACCGACGCTCCGCGTCGTGCGGACGAACAGCGCCGTACCCAGGCGAGCTTCCAGCGCGCGCACCGCTTGGCTCACAGCGGACGGCGTCACGCCGAGATCGGCGGCAGCACGGCGGAAGTTGCGGCGCCTGGCGACGGCCAGGAACGCCTCGACGCCCTCCAGCGCACCATGTCGGACTGTGTAGTTCTGCTTCATAGGTTGTTGTGATTACACCGGATAGTCGAATTGCGGTAGCGGGCTTAAAGCCGCGTGAATCAACTGTTGAGAGAAGGCCAAATGTCCACGGAAATAGTGTTCCAAACCCATCTTGTTCTCGGCTATGTCGCGTGGCTGCTTTGCTTCGGCGCATACGGTTTGCCGTGGCTCAGGTCGATGGACCGGGTCGCAGCGCAACGTGCTATCGCTACGCTGCACAGCTTCCGCTTCTTCGGGCTCGTCTTCATCGTTCCGGGCGTCGTAAGCCCCAATCTGCCCGCCGATTTCGCCGTGTTTGCCGCCTACGGCGATTTCGCGACTGGCGTGCTGGCCATGCTGGCGCTGCTCACGGTGAGGATACGCCCGCTCTTCTGGCCGTTGGTCGTCGCCTTCAACGTCGTCGGGACGGTCGACCTCATCGTCGACTATTACCACGCCATTCAGATCGGGCTTCCTGCACGCGCGGGGGAACTGGGCGCCACCTACGCGATCCCGATCATCTACGTACCGCTGCTGATGATCACGCACATCGCCGCGTTCTATTTTCTGGCGCGTCCTCGGCAAAACGCGACTTGAGCCGTCGTAGTCGATCCGCCTGGCCGGCGCGCGCATTGCCGAACGGCTGGCGTCGCGGATCTCCGGCCGGAGCAGGCCGCGCGCGGCGAGGTCTGGCCGTTCGACCAGTGGTCAGGGCATCCAGGGCCGGCGCGCCGATGTAAAGGTCAAAACTCGATCGCTCCCGGCAACCGAGTTCGACCCAGAGCGGCCGTCGACCCTGCGAGCCCGATGACGCGGGCCAACCCTTAGCAGAGAACGGACTGAAGAATAGCCGCGCTGCAGCAGCAAAGGAGATCGATCGCTTCCCCAATACCACAACCGCTATCGGCGGAGTACCGAATCGGCCGGCTGAGCCGTCGTTATCGAATCGGCATGACGATGCACAATCTTCCACAGACCATCTTCTGGGCGAAAGACGCTCGTCGCGCGTAACGCAACAGGCGTGACATCGCTCCGACCGCCAACCTTGGACCTGAGCCGCTCCACTTCGACGATGTATGCCAGCTCAGACGTCACACACTTCGCTATGTTCTCGAAGCCGGTAGCGTCGCCGTCCCTGTAGTTCGATGCCGCTTGCTCCATCGTCTCAACGACCTGCTTCCATCCATGCGCGAAAGGGCCAAAGGGATTGCCCAGTGTTACATCGTCTCGTTGGGAAAAGAGCTTCTTCGCTGGCGCGGGGTTTCCTTTCATGAACTCATCCAGAGCCAGGTGGTATTCTTCAACTGCTTGATCGAAGCCACTGGCGTCGAGGGACACGTCATCCTCCCTGTCGTTTTTATTTCTGATCCGGATTGGCGACCACAGGTCCACATTCTGTGTGCCCGCAGCGGTGAAGCATTTTCCCTACTGCGGCGTAGTGCAGGTTGGCTTGGTCATTATAGCACGGCGTGAGACAAGTTTCGTGACAGCGTTATGAGACGGCTCGGTTCAAACACGAGACTTAGTCCTTGGCCGCCTCGGCCGCCTTGGTGTCCAGCAGGCCAAAGCCGAAATCATTGTCGCGTCCCTTGGGGCCGAGATCCTTTGCCGTGGCGGCAAGTGCTTTCTCGACCCAATCGGCGGAGCGGTCTGGCGCGGCATGCAACAGGTTGGCGACGGCACCGGTCACGATCGCTGCTGCAAAGGACGTCCCGGTCACCACATCCGAGCCGGCGCCGCTTGGCGCCACCATCTCGACGCCCGGGGCGGAGATGAAGACATAGGCGCCGCGATTGGCCTGCGGCATCAGCCCGTCCTTGGCATCGGTGGCCGTCACCGCGATCACGCCGTCGAAGGCGGCCGGATAACCATAGGGCGCCTTCGGCCCGTTATTGCCGGCGGCGGCGACCAGCACGATGCCGAGCGCGCGCGCATTGCGGCAGGCGATGCCGAGCAGGTCGTTCTTCGGGCCGACGAAGCTCATATTGATGATGCGGACATCCTGCTCCGCCGCCCAGTCGAGCGCCGAAAGGATGACGTCCATGGTCGACTTGCCGCCCTCGAAGGCGCGGGCGTGATAGATCCTGGCGCCCGGCGCCATGCCTTTGAACGCGCCGGTGCCGGCGATCAGTCCATCGACCGAAGTACCGTGGTCGCGCGCCTTGATCGGCACGTCGGGCATGGCATCGAACTGCTCGGCGATGACACCGGAGAGCGCGGGATTGCTGTCGTCGATGCCGGTGTCGATGACGCCGACGCGGACATTCTCGCCGCTGGCTTCCTTGGCGTCGAGCGCGATGCGCTCGAACGCATAATTGACGATGCTGGCCGCCTGCTGCAGCGAATAGACGTGGTTGGCCTCACGCCGCAAAGTGCGGCCGTCGGCGGCAAGCTGCGCCAGCACGACGCCGACTGGGCGGCCATCGGGAATGCCGAAGCGCACCAGCGTGTTGCCGAGCAGCCGCGACTGCCGCTCCGAGCGTATTTCGAGGCCGAACGAGGCGGCGATCTGCTGGACCGCGCCGGCATCGCCATTGACCGTGACCAGCACCTCGTCGGGCACGAAATCGCCGATCACGGCGCGCGGCGGCTCGGTTGCGACAAGATCGGTGGGCGCTACGACCGGACCGCCCGGCGCGGCCGCCGGTATTGCCGGCAGACCCGAAGGCGGAGCGGTCGGCGGGGCCGCAGTATTGCCGGGAGGTATCGGCGCCTCGGTGACTACGGCAGGATTGGGGAACAAGTCGACGATCAGCGCGGGAAGAAACACGGCACTCACCGTTGAAGCCTTAGCCGGCGTTTTGCCGCCGCTATCCTTCCCGTCGTCGCCGTCCTTGGCGCAGTCGGTGCCGGCGGCACTTGCCCGGTTCAGGCAGTCGATCTCCGCCTGGGTGAGGTTCGGGTCGTTGGTCTGCGCCATCGCGGACGTGGCGAAGATTGTCATCGCCGCCGTCAATCGAATGACCGCCTTAGCCGCCATCAGCCGGTTTCCTTCCCTCCAGGGCAGCTTCGGTGAAAGGCTGGGCGGCAATAAGGCCAAGCAGCTTCTGATAGTCGGCGGCGGTCTTGGCCGGAACGCCGAGGCGGAAGACACCGTCGGCGGTCGGCCCGCCGGCGATCTTCAACTGGTTCTGGTCGAGAAAAGCGACGATATCGGACAGCTTCGCATCCGGTTTGAACTTCACCAGTGCAAACGGCATTTTGGCCAGATCGTCTGCCGATCCGGCAATCTCGAAGTCGCCACCTCTGCTGCGGGTCTGGACAAAGGATTGCGCGACGACCAGGGCCAGCAGCACCGCGGCCGCGGCCCAGGCGACGCCGGCCGGCACCGCCATGAAGCGGCTCCAGGCCTGCGCCAGCCAGGGTGACGCCGCCGGCGCGCGGGCCGGGCCGGCCTCGGCGTCGAGCGCCTTGGCAAAGCGGCTGAGCGCATCGGCCGGCGGGCGGATTGCCTCGTTTGCGGCAGCAGTGCCTGAGAATTCGGCCTCGGCCTCGCCAAGCGCGGCCATCGCCACCGGATCGCTCTCCAGCCATTCCTCGATGGCTTCCAACTCGGCGCCTTCCAGCGAGCCGTTCAGATAAAACGGCAGCAGCATTTCCATTTCGTCGCGGCGTGACATTTTTTCAGCGGCGCTCATGGCCACCCCCTGTCGTAACCGGCGGCCCTGAGAGCTTCGCCGAGTTTCTTGCGGGCGTAGAACATCCTGGTCTTGACCGTGGCGACCGGAATACCGAGCACCTCGCCGGTCTCGCTCACCGATTGCCCGTGATAATAGGCAAGGTCGATCACCGTGCGATGCTCTTCCGGCATGGCATCGATGAAGCGTCGCAAGGCAGCGGCCTTGTCTTCCTTCATCGTCACGACTTCCGGCGTGTCGGCACCGTCGGCGACCTGGGCCGCGTCATCGTCGTCGATCCAGTCTTCCTTCTTCTTGCGCAGCAGGGACAGCGCCTTGAAGCGGGCAATGCCGAGCAGCCATGTCGAGACCTCCGAGTGCCCCTCGAAGGCCGGCGCCTGCCGCCAGAGTTCGAGGAACACCTCGTTCGCGATATCGTCGGCCATCAGTTCCGATCCCGTCTGGCGTGCCACGAAGCGGTAGACTCGCGCGTGGTGGCGCATGAACAGGAGCCGCACGGCGGCACGGTCGCCCTTCGCGACCCGCTCGACGAGCGCGCGATCGGTCTCCGCGGCCGTCATCGCCGGTCGAGCCGCCTGGCTCCTGCCTGCTCTGTCGCTGATCGGCCCAAAAAGGTTCACCGCCTCCGCCGGATATTTGCGGAGGCTAGCCGAAGAGCGGAGAGGTTGCCAGAGGTGCGCTTTCTCCTTCTCCCTGCGGGGGAGGGAAGACGCCGCCTTTGCAAACATCGCTGCAGCGAATACGCTCCGCAAATGATCAGGAATCCCACAGTTACGGTCGGTGCATTGCTGGTGAACCACGACCGGAAGGTCTTGATGGGTCTTCGCGCTGCCTGGAAGAGCGCGTGGCCTGGGCATTGGGACACGATCGGCGGCCGCGTTGAAGCCGGAGAGACGCTGGAAGAGGCACTCGTTCGCGAGATTCAGGAAGAAATTGGAGTGACGCCAACAGATTTCGGTTGGATGCGGTGCATTGGAGAGCGCCATCCCGAGCTCTATGGGAAGGCGTTGCACCACGTTTTCAAGGTCATCGGCTGGGAAGGCGGGGATCCAAGCAACATTTGCGAGGAACACACCGAGATCCGGTGGTTTGATGTCGAGGAACTTCAGCGCCTCCCCAATCTGGTGGATTGCGATTATCGCCGGCTCGCAAAGCTCGCCGCGACGTGACCTCCCGAAAGTACCCGTTCTCGCACGTGATCCGCGCACCGATCCTCGGCATTTCCCGTGACGCGAGGGAATCCCTAGGTGCTCAATTTCCCGCGCTTGCCATCCGCCGTCCCTTGATTCGCCTTCTCCAGCCCGCCGATCTCCACTTCGGGCATCTGTCGCTGATCGGCCCAAAAAGGGTTCACCGCCTCCGCCGGATATTTGCGGAGGCTAACCGAAGAGCGGAGAGGTTGCCAGAGTGTACCGTTCTCCCCCTTTTTAGCGATACTGTCTCGGCCGTCAGGCTCGCAATGACGGCGGCCACAAGGCGGCTCATAACCATCGGGTAAGGTGCAGTCGTTCAGCCTCGGGCGAGGCGTAATTGGACGCCATCGCCGTGCAGGGATTCCCGACAGTTTTGTAACTCAACAGTCCGCTGCCGGGCGACTAAGGTCCCGATCGCAAATGGCAATCCAGCCTGAAGAAACGAAATGTTATGACCAACAACAGCTTTGCGGCCGCGATTCTCGTGGATCAGTCGCCCATGGCGGTGTTCGCCGCGGTCAAGCGTCCACGCGAGTGGTGGGGCGCATGAAGCCTTGCGCGGTCGGAAGGAGCTTTCCATGAGATTGATTAGGCTGAAAGCGCCGGGAGGCTTGGAAAATCTCAAGCTGGTCGAGGAAGATTGCCCAGAACCAGGGCCGGGTGAGTTGCTTGTCAGGATACGAGCGTGTTCGTTGAATTTCCACGACAGTATGGTGGCGCTGGGAAAGAAACCGTGCGCCGATGGCCGTATCCCGCTGTCCGATGGCGCCGGAGAGGTGGTTGCGGTCTCAGACGATGTCCAAGAATTCAAGGTCGGAGATGCCGTCGTCAGCACCTATTGGCCCCATTGGCTGGCAGGCGAACCGACGCCAGCCAATAAGAAGGGCGAATTGGGAGATGATGTTGACGGCTATGCCCGCGAGTATGTGTGCATGCCCTGGCATGCCTTCACAAGGGCACCGGCAGACTTCACGCATGTGGAGGCGGCAACGCTTACTTGTGCCGGCGTCACCGCCTGGAAAGCCCTGATGGTGTGCGGCCAGGTGAAGCCTGGTGATACGGTGCTGGTCCTTGGCACGGGAAGTGTATCGCTGTTCGCGCTGCAATTCGCAAAAATTGCAGGCGCTCGGGTTATTGCCACCTCCTCATCGGAGGAGAAGCTGGAAAAGTTAAAGCGATTTGGAGCCGACATTGTCGTCAATTACAAGGCGGTGCCGGATTGGGGCCAGAAGGCAAGGGTATTGACGGACGGACGCGGCGTCGATCATGTGATCGAGGTTGGCGGGCCCGGCACATTGGCGCAGTCGATAACAGCTTGCAGGATGGGCGGCCACATCGCACTGATCGGTGTCTTGACTGGTTTTGCCGGGCAAGTTTCGATCCCGGCCCTGTTTTCCAATCAGATCAGGATCAGCGGAATCTCGATTGGCAGCAGGGCAGACCAGAACGACATGATCCGTGCCATAGAGGCCAACCGTTTGAAGCCTGCGATCGACCGCGGTTTTCCCCTGCAGGAGATCGCCAATGCCTTCAAGCACTACGAGTCCCAAAAGCATTTTGGCAAGGTCTGTCTCGAACTTTGACTCCTGTATCTGGCCTCCATTTGGCGTCGCGCATTTCGACCGGCTTTATGTTCTCCGCAAGCAAAGCAGGCCAGGCACCAATCAGTCGAGAAATGGCTTTGCCTTCATCGTCGCCGGCACCGGCACGCCGAGGCGCGCAAGCACCGTTGGCGCGAGCTGCAGCTGATCGAGCAGCGTCTTGGCTTCCGGACCCTCGCCGGATCCGAAGTAGTAAAGTGCGAAATCCTGCATCTCCTCGTCGTGGCCGCCATGATGGCCGCGATCGGTCTGGCCATGATCGGCGGTGACGATCACCTCGTAGCCGGCCTCCCGCCAGCGCGGCAGGAAGCCGGCGAGCATGGCGTCCATTGCATAGACGGCATGATCCATCTCATGGCAGTCATGGCCGAAGCGGTGGCCCATCGAGTCCAGCGTGCAGCTGTGCAGGATGCCGTAGTCGATGCCGTAGCGCCTGGTCAGCATGGTCAAGGTAGCGAACAGGTCGACGTCGCTCGGCGTCATCTGGTTCCTGGCATTATAGCCGGTCATGGTGTGGAACCGGCCGTGGCCGATCGGCCCGCCCGGCTCGTCGAACTCCATGTCCTCGACCAGGTCGAACGGATAGGCCCGGAAGAATTCGGACCAGTAGGAATGGGTGACCGCACCCGTCTTGCCGCCGGCCCTGCTGACTTCGGAAAAAATATCAGGCTGTTCGACGCGAAACCGGTTCTCGTTCGACAGGATACCGTGCACTTGGGGCGGCACGCCGGTGTGGATCGAGGCGTAGCAGGATGCCGAGGTCGACGGCAGGACGGAGCGCATTTTCCATACGCGGGCTTCGCCTGATTGCACCCAGCCTTCGAGATTGCCCATCAGCCGCCGCCAGTTCCGGTAAGGCACGCCGTCGAGGATGATGACCAAAAGTTTTGTCTTGAGCGCCACGGGAGTGTCTAATTTCCCGCGCTGGCCATGCGCCGTCCCTTGATCGCCTTTTCCAGCCAGCCGATCTCCATTTCGGGCACCGACGACAGCAAAAGATCGGTGTAGGCATCGAAGGGTGGCGTCAGCACGGTGCTCTTGGCGCCGTAGCGCACCACCTCGCCGCGATACATCACCGCGATTGAATCGGCGATCGACTTGACCGTGGCCAGGTCGTGGGTGATGAACAGATAGGCGACGTTTTCCTCTTTCTGCAGCCCGAGCAGCAGCTCCAGTATGCCATGGGCGACCAGCGGGTCGAGCGCCGAGGTCACCTCGTCGCAGATGATCAGCTTCGGCTTGGCGGCGAGCGAGCGGGCGATGCAGACGCGCTGCTTCTGGCCGCCCGAAAGCTCGGCCGGATAGCGGTCGATATAGCCTTTGCCCATTTCAATCTTGTCGAGCAGTTCGGCGACGCGTTTGTCGCGCTCGCGCCCGCGCATCCCAAAATAGAATTCCAGCGGCCGGCCGATGATGGTGCCGACCGTCTGGCGCGGGTTCATCGCCACATCGGCCATCTGGTAGATCATCTGCAATTGGCGCAGATCCTCTTTCGGCCGGTCGGCAAGCCGGTTGGCGAGCGGCCGCCCGTCGAAGGTGACGGTGCCTTGTTCGGGCGGCAAGAGGCCGGTGATGGCGCGCGCCAGCGTCGATTTGCCGGAGCCGGACTCGCCGACCACCGCCAGCGTCTGGCCCGGGAAAATATCGACCGAGACGTTCTTCAACACCTTGATGTGGCTGCGGCCATAGGCGGCGGTGATGTTCTTGACCGACAGGAACGGGCTCGTGCCGGGCTTCTGCTCCTGATGTTCGATCTCATGCACTGAAACCAGCGCGTTGGTGTATTCTTGGCGCGGCTCCTTGATGATCTGGCGCGTGCCGCCCCATTCGACCAGCCGGCCGTGGCGCAGCACCATGATCTCGTCCGATACCTGGGCGACGACGGCAAGATCGTGGGTGATGTAGAGCGCCGCGACATGCGTGTCGCGGATGGCATCCTTGATCGCCGCCAAGACGTCGATCTGCGTCGTCACGTCGAGCGCCGTGGTCGGCTCGTCGAAGACGATCAGGTCGGGCTCCGAGCACAGCGCCATTGCCGTCATCACGCGCTGCAGCTGACCGCCCGACACCTGGTGGGGGAAGCGCTCGCCGATGCTTTCGGGGTTCGGCAGGCTGAGCTTCTTGAACAGCGCCACGGCGCGCTTTTCGGCTTCGGCCCGCGTCGCCGTGCCGTGCAGCAGTGCTGCCTCGACCACCTGGTCCATCAGCCTGTGCGCCGGGTTGAAGGCAGCTGCCGCCGATTGCGCGACATAGCAGACCTCGCGGCCGCGCAATTTGCGGAACCCTTCGTTGCCGCCCTTCAGGATGTCGCGGCCATTGAGGATGACCTCGCCGCCGGTGATGCGCACGCCGCCGCGGCCGTAGCCCATCGACGACAGGCCGATGGTCGATTTGCCGGCGCCGGACTCGCCGATCAATCCGAGCACCTTGCCCTTTTCGAGCGTCAGCGAGACATCGTGCACCAGCACGATGTTCTTCGGCGCCTCGCCCGGCGGATATACCGTGGCCTCGATGCGCAGATTGCGGATGTCGAGCAGCACGCCGGACCTCGGTTGCCCGGGCTTAGGTTGCTTGTCAGCCATTACCCGCGTCCTCCCTTCAGGCTTGTCGTGCGGTTGAGCACCCAGTCGGCGACGAGATTGACGGAAATCGCTAGCGCTGCGATCGCCGCCGCCGGAATGAGGGCGGCGCCTATGCCGAAGACGATACCATCCTTGTTTTCCTTGACCATACCGCCCCAATCGGCGTCCGGCGGCTGTACGCCAAGCCCAAGGAAGGACAGCGTCGACAGGAACAGCACGGCATAGATGAAGCGCAGGCCGAGTTCCGAAACCAGCGGCGACAGCGCATTGGGCAGGATTTCGCGGAAGATGATCCAGCCGCTGCCTTCGCCGCGCAATTTGGCCGCCTCGACGTAATCCATGACGTTGATGTCGACGGCGACCGCCCTCGACAGGCGGTAGACGCGGGTCGAATCCAGAACGCCCATGACCAGGATCAGCGTCACCAGATTGGATGGCAGCACGGAAAGCACGACAAGGGCCATGATCAGCGTCGGGATCGACATCAGGAGATCGACGAGACGCGACAGAAGCGTGTCGAACCAGCCGCCGAAAACCGCCGCCGAGAAGCCGAGTATAGCGCCGAGCGAGAACGATAGCGCGGTCGCCAGCACCGCGATGAACAGGGTGATGCGGGCGCCATAGATCATGCGCGACAACAGATCGCGGCCCAGATTGTCGGTGCCCAGCCAATGCGCCGCCGACATCGGTTCCCAAGGGACGTCGCTGACGATCTCGGCATTGCCATGCGGCGCGATCCACGGCGCAAAAATCGCCGCCAGAACGAACAGCGCCGTCAGCACGATGCCGATCAATGCCGGGATGGGGATGCGTTTGATGACGAGCATACCCGACCCCTTCATTTCGGATGTCTAAGGCGCGGATTGGCGACGATTGCCGCTATGTCCGCGATGATGTTCAGGCTGATGTAGACGGCGGCGAAGATCAGCCCGACCGCCTGCACCACAGGCACGTCACGCTTGGTGACGTGGTCGACGAGATATTGGCCCATACCCGGATAGACGAAGATCACCTCGACAACGACGACGCCGACTATGAGATAGGCCAGGTTGAGCATTACGACGTTGATGATCGGCGCAATAGCATTGGGGAAGGCATGCCTGCGGATGACCGCGAAGGCGGAAAGCCCCTTGAGTTCGGCGGTTTCGACATAGGCCGACTGCATGACATTGAGGATCGCGGCGCGCGTCATGCGCATCATATGGGCGAGCACCACCAAGGTCAGCGCCGCCGCCGGCAGTGCTATGGCCTGGATGCGCTCGCCGAACGGCATTCCGTCATAGACGGTGGAAATGGCGGGAAACCATTGATGTTGCACCGCGAAGAAAAAGACGAGCACATAGCCGACGAAGAATTCCGGGAAGGACGTCGAGGCCAGCGCCAGTCCCGAGATCAGCTTGTCGACCCAGCCATTGCGGTAGCGCACCGCGATCAGCCCGAGGATGATCGCCAGCGGCACCGCGACGACCGCCGCCCAGAAGGCGAGGAACAGCGTGTTCCACAGCCTTCCCTTGATAGAGGTTGCGATATCCTGACCGCTCGACATAGCCGTGCCGAGATCACCGGTCAGAATGCCGCCGAGCCAGCGAAAATAACGGATGTAAGCCGGATCGTTGAGCCCGAGCTGTTCGCGCAGATTGGCGAGCGACTCCGGTGTCGCCGACTGCCCGAGAATGGCTTGCGCAACATCGCCGGGCAGGATCTGGGTGCCGGCGAAGATCAGGACCGAAACGGCCAATAGAAGGATGATGCCCAGCGCAATGCGCTGGGCCACCAGTTTCACGATGGGTGAGGACATATCCGCAAGGCCGGGCTCAGGCTTCGAGCCAGCACTTCGCGAGAGCATATCCGTTCATCAACTCCTGATGCGGATCATCCACCCAGCCGGCAACCTTGGCGCCCGTCGCGTCGATGAACTGATTGAACATCGGCAGGATCAGGCCGCCCTCGTCGCGCACCATCACAGCCATGTCGTGGTACATTGCCTTGCGCTTGGCCTCGTCGAGCTCGGCGCGAGCCGCCAGCACCATCTTGTCGAAATCCGGACGCTTGAACCGTGTGTCGTTCCAGTCGGCCGTCGACAGATAGGCAGTCGAGTACATCTGGTCCTGCGTCGACCGGCCGCCCCAGTAGGAGGCGCAGAAGGGCTGCTTGTTCCAGACTTCCGACCAGTAGCCGTCGCCCGGTTCGCGCTTGATCTCCAGCTTGATGCCGGCCTTGGCCGCGCTTTGCTGGAACAGCTGTGCGGCATCGACGGCACCGGGGAAGGCGACGTCCGACGTCCGGAGCAGGACGGCACCGTCATGGCCCGACTTCTTGTAGTGGAACTTGGCCTTGTCGGGATCGTATTTGCGCTGCTCGATCTCGGTGAATAGCGGGTACGATGCATTGATCGGGAAGTCGTTGCCGAGCGAGCCATAGCCACGCAGCACCTTGTTCAGCATCTCCTCGCGGTCGATCGCCAGCTTCAGCGCCATGCGCAAATCGTTGTTGTCGAACGGCGCGGTGTTGCAGTGCATGATGAAGACGTAGTGGCCGGGTCCCGAATGGTTGCGGATGGTGACGCCGGGCACACGCTTGATCAGGTCGACGATCTTCGGCTCGACGCGGTTGATCATGTGGACCTGGCCGCCCTGCAGGGCCGCCGTACGCGCCGTGGCGTCGTTGATGACGATGATCTCGATCTGGTCGGCATGGCCCATCTTGTCGCCCTGCCAGTAGTTGGCGAAGCGCTCGCCGCCATGGCGCACGCCGGGCTCGTTGGTGGTGACCTTGTAAGGACCCGCCGAGATGCCGGCATCGGCCTTGTCCTTGCCGCCGTTCGGCTGGATGATCAGGTGATAGTCGCTAAGCAGATAGGGAAGATCGGCATTCGGCTCCTTCAGCGTCAACACCACTTCCTTGCCGCTGGCCTTGATGCTCTCGATGCCTTTCATATAGCCGAGCGCGCCGGATTTCGACTTCTCGTCCGAATGGCGTTCGAGGGTGGCGGCCACGTCCTCTGCAGTCACTTTCTTGCCGTTGTGGAACTCGACGCCGTCGCGGATCTTCAGCGTCCAGGTCTTGGCGTCGTCCGACGAGCCGATCTCCTCGGCAATGCGGTTCTCGAGCTTGCCTTCGGGAGACAGCTCGACGATCAGTTCGCCCCACATCTTGCCGAAGGCGAACGGCACCTGCGTCATGAACAGCGCCGGATCGAGGCTGTTGGTGGATTCGCCACCGACGAGGCCGGCCTTGAGCGTGCCGCCCTTGACCGGACCCGCCGCGCGGGAAGCGCTGGAAAGCAGCGAATTGGCGAAGGTTGCGGTGACGCCGAGCGCTGCCGCCCGGCCGAGAAAATCGCGACGGCTCAGCTTGCCGGACGCAACGCGCCGGCTCAGATATTCCAGTTCGTTCGACATGTTGAGTTCCTCACTCTGTTGGTCCGACCTTATGGTCGTTTTTTCTCATTTCAATCGGGAGAATAATGACCGTAAGGGAAAGGGGTAAGCAAGACCGAATGCGACATGCCGTGGCGTAAATCGTGCGTCGCAATTGGACCAATCGCTATAAGTGCTCAAAGCAGTACCCGCGGGATATTCTCCTCGAAGTCGCGCTCGAAGACCAGTTTCTCGCCTTCATAGGCTTCAATTCTGGCGCTAACCATGAAGCTTTGCGCGTCGGAGCGCATTTCGGCGAAGGTTTCGGTGCGCACCGACCATTCATTTCGCGACAGCGTCTGGGTCCAATGCGTCTTGCCCAAGGCTGACAGCGGATCGTCAGGATGGATCGCCCACGTCTCTCTCGCGATGCTGCCATTGGCAAGGCTGTGTTCCAGGTCGCGCACCTCACCGAAATCGTCGACGATGGAAAGCGTGATCATTCCGGTCTTTTCGTCGCGATCGACATGACGCTCGGAATTGGCGGCGCGGACCGTTTCGGTTGCCCAGGGCGTGGCGCCTTCGGGGGCGGGGAAGGTGACCTCGTCGCCTGTCGCCGGCGGGCGCAGCGGCAGCATCAATGTCGCGGCCGACAATTCCAGCTGGACCGGCTCCGGCGACGGCCAGATCATCGGCCAATAGCTGTTGGAAATGGCCACACGCAAGCGGTGACCGGCCGGCACGCGATAGGCGCATTGGTCGAGCACCACCCGGGCGTTGACGATTTCGCCGGGCACCAGCGCTTCGGGAAATTCGTGCGAGTTGCGATGCGTCAGGTTGAGCACGCCGTAGGAGATCAGCTCCGACGCTCCGTCCGGATGGACGTCGCACAGCCGAACCGCGATGTTCGCCTGGCGCCGGTCCGCCGAGCCCCTGACCGCAAATTCGGGAGCACCGACGATGTCGATCGCTTCGTTCAGCACCGGCTGGTCGAAACACACCGACAGCGCATCGTCGGGGCGCTGGTCACCCGGCAGTTCCGGTCCAAAGGTGAAGGGGAAATATTCGCCACCGGCAAGGCCGCAGCTTTGCGGCGAAGTGACGATAGCGTGGTTGCCTTCAGCGATAAGCTCAACCTCTTGCGTCTTGATGTTGGGTGACGGCCATTCCGTTTCAGCGACCCAGCGGCCCGGCCGCTCGGGATGCCAGCGCGCCGGACGCACGCTGTCCATCACATAGGCGCGGTAGGCCGGGTCGGCCTCTACGCCGGTGTCGAGGTCCTTCAGCCAGCGGTCCCACCAGCGCAACGCCTCCTGCAGGAAGCCGATGCGCGGTTCGGGCGCGGCGTAATGCGGGTATTTGTGGATCCACGGGCCGACGATGCCCTTGACCGGCGCCTCGATATTGGCGGCGAGATGGGAAATCGTATTGCGATAACCGTCATGCCAGCCGCCGATCGACAGCACCGCGGCATGAATGGCGGAATAGTCCTCGCAGATCGAGCCGCGCTTCCAATAGGCGTCGCGATGCTGGTGCTTCAACCACAGCGGCGCCAGGAAGGGCTGGTTCTCCAGCCGGGTCAGCCACAGCTCGCGCCATCTGTTGTCGCCGGCCAGCAACGGATCCGGCGGCCGCGACGAATAGGACAGCATGGTCGAAGCCCAGCCGAAATTCTCGATCAGCAGGCAGCCGCCCTTGTAGTGGATGTCGTCGGCGTAGCGGTCGACTGTCGAACAGAGACTGATAACCGCCTTCAGCGCCGCCGGCTGCTTGGCTGCTACCTGCAGGCAGTTGAAGCCGCCCCACGAAATGCCCATCATGCCGACATTGCCGTTGCACCAGGGCTGCGCCGCCGCCCAGGCTATGACGTCGCAAGCGTCCTGCAATTCCTGCTCGGAATATTCATCGTCCATCAGCCCTTCGGAATCGCCGTTGCCGCGCATGTCGACGCGGATCGAGGCGTAGCCGTGGCCTGCGAAATAGGGATGCGTCAGCTGATCACGATAGATCGTGCCGTCGCGCTTGCGATAGGGCAGATGTTCGAGGATTGCCGGCACCGGATCGTCGGCGGCATCGGCCGGCATCCACACCCGCGCCGACAGCCGGCAGCCGTCCGGCATGACGATCCCCATATCCGGAAATTCGACGATCTTTCGTGGGAATTCAGTGACGATTTTCATGCCGGCAGACTCCAGGAGCGCCAGATGATGGAGTCCGCAGGATGTCGTCGTGGGCCAGCCAACGAATTCGGCTGGTCAATCCGCGTCAATTCAACGGGATGTCGTTTTCGGCCTTGCTCGCCTGGTAAGCGCCGGACAGTTCGTCGTAGATTGCAGAGATGGCGCTGATCCGCGCCTCCAGCCGCTCGCGCTCAGGCCCCGACAGCGATCGTACCAGTCTGCGGATCGAAAAGCTCTTCCAATAGGCATTCTCGGCATTGTAGCCGCCGGGATCGAGGGTGAAGACCTCTTTCAGGATCTTCAAATCGTGCGGGATAGCGAAACTGTCGCGCGAATCCTCGTGGCTGAACAGATAGTAGAAATTGTCGAAGCCGGTCCAGGTGATCGCCGACAGGCAGAGCGAGCAAGGTTCGTGCGTGGCGAGAAAGATGGCATCCGCGGTGTCGACGCGCTCGGCCTTCGGCATTTCGTAGAAGCGCTTCAGGCAATGCACCTCGCCGTGCCACAGCGGGTTTTCCGTCTCATTGTTGGTTTCGGCAAGCACCAGCGAGCTGTCGTCCTTGCGCAGGATCGCCGCGCCGAACAACTTGTTGCCATGCGCGACACCCTTCGCCGTCTTCGGCACGATGTCGTGCTCTATGACGTCGAGCAGGCGGTCGATCAGCGAAATGTCAGCCATCACCGGCTCCCATCGGGAAGATGAATCTCATAAGCGTGCGAGAAGTGGCACTCTTCGAGGTTGGAGCCGTCGCCGCCCCGGTCGACGACCAGGAAGTCCTGGGGCTCGCCGATCGGCGTCAGCACGCCGTGCCACAAATTGCGCGGATAGTTGACGCCTTGCCCGGGCGCGGTGATGAACGCATGCGGCTCGCCCGGGCCTTCCTCGCCGTCATGGCAGACGATGACCAGGAACGGCCGTGGTGACAGCGGAATGAAGGCCTGGCTGCCAAACGGATGGCGCTCGACCATGGTAAGCTTCAACGGCAGCTCATAGGGCGTGCCACGCACCATCGAGATCAGCACGTGCGCATTCGGCCCTCGTGCTTCAGCGGTGGCGAGATCGTGATAGCGCTCGGCCTTGCCGCCATTGATCGGATAATGGTTGTCGCCGCCCATATCGATGACGTCGCCGAATTCGGCGAAATTCTCGCGGGTCAGCGGCCGCGCGACGATGCGGATCACCGCGCGCGACCCTCGATGCCCACACCGCCGAGCTTGGCGTGGCGGTTCACGTCCTTGTAGAGGAGGTAGCGGAATTTGCCTGGCCCGCCGGCATAACAAGCCTGCGGGCAGAAGGCGCGCAGCCACATATAGTCGCCGGCCTCGACTTCGACCCAGTCCTGGTTGAGACGGTAGACCGCCTTGCCCTCCAGCACATAAAGCCCGTGCTCCATGACATGCGTCTCGGCGAAGGGAATGACCGCGCCCGGCTCGAGCGTCACGATGGTGACATGCATGTCGTGGCGGATGTCTTCAGGATCGACGAAGCGCGTTGTTGCCCAGCGGCCTTCGGTACCTGGCATCGGCGTCGGTACGATATCCTGTTCGTTGGCGAAGAACGCTTGCGGCAGCTCGATGCCGTCGACCGCATCGTAAGCCTTTCGGATCCAGTGGAAGCGGACGGCAGCGCCGCTTTCGTTGCGCACCGTCCACCCGCTCGCTGGCGGCAGAAACGCGAACCCGCCCGGCCTGAGCACATGCTTCTTTCCGGCTAGCGACACGCTCAGCTCGCCTTCAACCACGAATATCGCGCCCTCGGCATCATCATCCGGTTCTGGCCGGTCGCTGCCGCCGCCGGGCGCGAGCTCGACGATGTATTGCGAAAACGTCTCGGCAAAACCCGACAGCGGCCGCGACAGCACCCAGACCCGTGTCCCATCCCAGAACGGCAAGGCGCTGGTGACGATGTCCTGCATCACGCCTTTGGGGATTACGGCATAGGCCTGTGTGAACACGGCGCGTCCGGTCAGCAATTCACTCTGGCCGGGATGTCCGCCCTGCGGCGCATAATAGGTTCGCTCGGCCATTTTCATCATATCCATAAATTCAAGCCTGTTGCGGAAGCCAGGGCCCATCGCGGCAGCCAAAGCCTATTGTGGAAGCATGTCCTTGAGACGAAGCAGCGCGATGCGCTCGACCTGTCTGCAGGCGGTTTCGAATTCGACATCGCGGCTGTTGCCGATACGCGTTTCGAACTCGGCCAGGATGTCCTCCTTGGTCTTGCCCTTCACCGCAATGATGAACGGGAAACCGAAACCGGTGACGTAGGCGGCATTGAGCTTTGCGAACAGCTCGCGCTCGTTGTCGGTCAGCGCGTCTAGCCCGGCCGAAGCCTGTTCCCTGGAGGATTCCGCGGTTAGCCGCTTGGCCTGCGCCAGTTTTCCGGCAAGGTCGGGGTGGGCATTGAGCACGGAAAGCCGCTCGGCCTCGCTGGCCGCGCGAAAGACGCGGCAGAGCGCGTTGTGCAGGCCGCCGGCACTGTCATGCGCCGGGCCGAGTTCCAACTCGTAGGCGCGCTCGGCAATCCACGGCGAATGTTCGAAGACGCCGCCGAATGCGTGGACGAAGGCCTCGAATTCCATTTTCGACGGGCGCAATGCCGGCAACCGGAACGGATGCGTCTCCTGCCAATGTTTTGCAATGTCGATGCGCCGTGCCAGCCAGACCTTGTCGTGTGATTTGACGTAGTCGATGAAGCGCTTCAGTGCCGCGACCCGGCCCGGCCGCCCAACCAGGCGGCAGTGCAGGCCGATATTCATCATGCGCGGCCGCCCTGCCTTGCCCTCGGCATAGAGCGTGTCGAAACTATCCCTGAGATAGGCAAAGAACTGGTCGCCGGAGTTGAAGCCCTGCGGCGTGGCAAAGCGCATGTCGTTGGCGTCGAGCGTATAGGGGATGACCAGCTGCGGCTTCGCCGACCCGTTCGGTGTCACATGCTCGAACCAGTAGGGCAGTTCGTCGTCATAGGTGTCCGACACATAGTCGAAGCCGCCTTCTTCCGCCGCCAGACGCACCGTGTTGATCGACGTGCGGCCGGTGTACCAGCCGGTCGGCCGCGCGCCTGTCACCTCATAATGCAGCCGTATCGCCGCTTCCATGTCGCGGCGCTCGTCTTCTGGCGCGTGGTCGCGGTAGTCGATCCATTTCAGCCCGTGCGAGGCGATCTCCCAGCCGGCCTCCTGCATCGCTGCGACCTGGTCGGGCGAGCGCGCCAGGGCCGTGGCGACGCCGTAGCAGGTGACCGGCACCTGTGCCGCGCTGAACAGGCGCAGCAATCGCCAGAAGCCGGCGCGGGCGCCGTATTCGTAGATCGATTCCATGTTCCAGTGGCGCTGGCCGGGCCAGGGCGCGGCGCCGACGATCTCCGACAGGAAAGCCTCCGAGGCCTTGTCGCCGTGCAGGACGCAATTCTCGCCGCCCTCTTCGTAATTGACGACGAACTGGACCGCGACATGCGCCCCGCCGGGCCATTTCGGATCCGGCGGATTGGCTCCGTAGCCGCGCATGTCTCGTTCGTAACGCATTCTCGCTCCTGCCGGAAATTGTGATCAGGATAGTCGAAAGGAGTGCCTGCGCATTCCCCCGAAATTTTTGAAAGTGTTTTTGTCGCGCTCCGCTCGACCGGGACTTATGCATCGCCTTTAATTGGCGCACAATTCATGAATAGTGTTCGACTGTGCAGGGAATGGAGCAGCCAGTGGCGGAAACGTCGAAAGCCGAAGGCGGGCGCCTGACGACCCATGTCCTCGACACCGCGGCCGGCAAACCGGCGGCCGGTCTGTCGATTGAGCTCTATCATCTTGACGGCCAGGCCCGGACGCATCTGAAAACGGTCGTCACCAATGATGACGGCCGTTGCGATGCTCCGTTGCTTGCCGGCGCGGAGTTCCGTACCGGCGAATACGAATTGGTCTTTGCGGCCGGCGATTATCTGCGCCGGCAGGGGACAAAACTGCCGGAACCGGCCTTCCTCGACCATGTGCCCATCCGCTTCGGTATGGCCGAGCCGATGCACTATCATGTGCCGCTGCTTCTGTCGCCGTACGGCTATTCGACCTACCGGGGAAGCTGAGATGGCCGGGATCAAGACACGCAACGAAATCCGGTTCATCCTCAATGGCGAGGACGTCGCGCTCGGCACGGTTGCACCCGACCAGACACTGCTCGACTGGCTGCGGCTCGACCGCTCGCTGCGCGGCACCAAGGAAGGTTGCGCCGAGGGCGACTGCGGCGCCTGCACGGTGCTGGTCGGCAGGCTCTCCGGTGGAACACTGGTCTATGAAAGCGTCAATGCCTGTATCCGCTTCCTTGGCTCGCTAGACGGCACGCATGTCGTGACCATCGAGCATCTGCGCGGCGACGCAGGAAAACTGCACCCCGTGCAGCAGGCGATGATCGATTTCCACGGCTCGCAATGCGGCTTCTGCACGCCGGGTTTCGTCATGTCGCTTTATGCGCTGTGGATGCGGTCGCCGGAGCCGTCGGACGCCGCCATCGAAAAGGCACTGCAAGGCAATCTCTGCCGCTGCACCGGCTACGAGGCGATCATGCGCGCCGCACGTGCCATCTCCAGCTACGGCAAGGCGGCAAAGGATCCGTTGGCGGCCGAGCGCAAGGCAGTCACGGCCAAGCTCGACGCGATGAAGGACGGTTCGCGCATTGAGATCGGCTCCGGCAACAAGCGGCTGATCGTGCCGGCCAATGCCGACGATCTCGCCAGCGTGCTGGTCGAGGAGCCGGGCGCCACTATCGTCGCCGGTTCGACCGATGTCGGCCTTTGGGTGACCAAGCACATGCGCGATATTGCGCCGGCGGTTTTCATCGGCAATCTCGATGGATTGTGCGAGATGTCCGAGGACAAGGGCGTCATCTCGATCGGCGCCGGTGTCACCTATAGCGAAGCCTTCTCGATGCTGGCGAAACGCATCCCGGCGCTAGGCCCGCTGTTCGACCGCATCGGCGGCGACCAGGTGCGCAACATGGGCACCATCGGCGGCAATATCGCCAACGGTTCGCCGATCGGCGACACGCCGCCGCCGCTGATCGCACTCGGTGCCCGCCTGACGCTGCGCCGCGGCGACAAGCGGCGGACGATCCCGCTCGAGGATTTTTTCATTGCTTATGGCCGACAGGACCGGCAGCCCGGCGAATTCGTCGAGGCCGTGCATGTTCCGCTGCCGGGCAGCGAGACGAAATTTGCCGTCTACAAGATCACCAAGCGCCGCGACGAAGACATCACCGCAGCGCTAGGCGCGTTTTTCCTGACGCTGGCCGCGGACGGCACGGTGGCGGAGATACGCATCGCCTATGGCGGCATGGCGGCAACGCCGAAGCGCGCCTTTGGCGTAGAAAAGGCATTGCTTGGCAAGCCCTGGACGGAAGCGACGGTCGAGGCGGCGATGGCCGCGTACGCCGGCGATTTCACCCCGCTGACCGACATGCGGGCAAGCGCCGAATACCGGGCGCTGGCGGCGCGCAACCTGCTGCTGCGCTTCTTTGCCGAAACCATGGGCACCCGGGCGCCGATCCAGGTATCACGGCACGAGGCGGCATGATGAACAAGCACGCCACTCCGAACTTGAAGGCGCAAAAAATCGCCGGCGGCGTCGCCACCGATCAGCGCCATGATTCCGCGCACAAGCATGTCAGTGGCACGGCCGTCTATATCGACGACATGCCGGAACCGGCCGGCACGCTGCACGGCTGTCTTGGGCTTTCGGCGGCGACGCATGCCACCGTCACCAGCATGGACCTGTCGGGGGTCCGCGCCGCACCCGGCGTCATCGACGTGCTGACGGCGAGCGACGTGCCCGGCGAAAACGATATTTCGCCGACCGGCCGCCACGACGAGCCGGTGCTTGCCGACGGCAAGGTGCAATTCTTCGGCCAGCCGATCTTCTGCGTCATCGCCGAAACCCGCGAGCAGGCGCGCCGGGCGACGAGGCTGGCCAAGGTCGAATACAAGGAATTGCCGTTCGTCGCCGATATTGGCGAGCTCGATCCCCGGAAAGACAAGCTGGTCACGCCGCCGCTGACCCTGAAGCGCGGTGATGCAGCGGCTGCGATCAAGGCAGCGCCACGCCGGCTGAAAGGGCAGATGCGCATCGGCGGCCAGGAGCATTTCTATCTCGAGGGTCATATCGCCTTGGCCATCCCTGGCGAGGACCACGACGTCACCATCTATTCCTCGACCCAGCACCCGAGCGAAATCCAGCACATGGTCAGCCATGCGCTCGGTGTTCCGAGCCACGCGGTGACGGTGGAAATCCGCCGGATGGGGGGCGCTTTCGGCGGCAAGGAAACGCAAGGCAATCAGTTTGCGGCATTGGCCGCTATCGCCGCGAAGAAACATCATCGGGCCGTGAAAATCCGGCCCGACCGCGACGACGACATGATCGCCACCGGCAAACGCCACGATTTCCTCGTCGACTACGAGGTCGGCTTCGACGATGAGGGCAATATTCTCGGCGTAGATTTCATGTTCGCCGCGCGCTGCGGCTTCTCGGCCGACCTCTCCGGCCCGGTCACCGACCGCGCGCTGTTCCATTGCGACAACACCTATTTCTGGCCGGCGGTGCACGCGCAATCGGCGCCGCTCTACACCAATACGGTATCGAACACCGCCTTTCGCGGCTTCGGCGGCCCGCAAGGCATGGTCGGCGCCGAGCGCGTCATCGACGAAGTCGCGTTTGCCGTCGGCAAGGACCCGCTCCAAATCCGCAAGAAGAATTTCTACGGCACCAGCGACCGCAACATCACGCCCTACCACCAGACGGTCGAGGACAACATCATCCACCGCATCGTCGCCGAGCTGGAGGCGAGTTCCGACTATGCAAGGCGCCGCCGCACCATCGATGCTTTCAATGCCAACAGCCGCTTCATCAAGCGGGGACTGGCGCTGACGCCGGTCAAGTTTGGCATCTCGTTCACCGCCACCCATTACAACCAGGCCGGCGCGCTGGTGCATGTCTATACCGATGGTTCAGTGCACCTGAACCACGGCGGCACCGAGATGGGGCAGGGCCTCTATGTCAAGGTGGCGCAGGTTGTGGCGGAAGAGTTCCAGATCGACCTCGATCAGGTCAAGATCACCGCGACGACGACCGGCAAGGTGCCGAACACCTCGGCCACTGCCGCGTCTTCCGGCTCCGACCTCAACGGCATGGCGGCGCAGAACGCCGCCCGCCAGATCAAGGACCGGCTGACCAATTTCGCCGCCGAGAAATTCCAGGTGCCCCGCGACCAGGTGCTATTCCTGCCAAACCGGGTGCGCATCGGTAATCAGGAGATCGCCTTCGCCGATCTCGTCAGGCAGGCCTATATGGCGCGCATCCAGCTTTCGGCGGCTGGCTTTTACAAGACGCCGAAAATCCATTGGGACCGCGACAAGGGCGAGGGTCGCCCCTTCTATTATTTCGCCTATGGCGCGGCTTGCTCGGAAGTTTCGGTCGACACGCTGACCGGCGAATATGTCGTCGAGCGCACCGATATTCTGCACGAAACCGGGCGTTCGCTGAACCGCGCCATCGACCTCGGCCAGATCGAGGGCGGCTTCATCCAGGGCATGGGCTGGCTGACCACGGAGGAACTGTGGTGGGACGACAAGGGGCGGCTGCGCACCCATGCGCCGTCGACCTACAAGATCCCGCTCGCTTCGGACCGGCCGAAGATTTTCAACATCACGTTGGCCGACTGGGCGGAAGCAGGCGAGCCGACGGTGCACCGCTCCAAGGCGGTTGGCGAGCCGCCCTTTCCGCTCGCAATGTCGGTGCTGCATGCGCTGTCGGATGCGGTGGCGAGCGTTGCTGGCCACAAGATCTGCCCGCGCCTTGACCCGCCTGCCACGCCGGAACGGGTGCTGATGGCGATCGAACGGCTGAAGCGAGAAGCCAGGACCGGCACTTGAATCCCGGAAAACGTGCAATTCAGGCCGAAAAACTCTATATTTCCCAACAGGGAACGCGAATGATGAACGCGAAAATGCAGAGCCTGAAAGCCTTTCTTGCCGGTGCCTGCCGGGTCGCCTTGGTTGAGGTGGCCGGGACAAAAGGCTCGACGCCGCGCGAGAGGGGTGCCTTCATGCTCGTCTCAGGATCGGCCACTTTCGGCACGATCGGCGGCGGCCAGCTCGAATATATGGCGATCGACAAAGCGCGGCAGATGCTTGGTCGATCGGCCTCAGGTTCTGGCGAATCTGTCGAGGCTGGCGCCGCCCCTCATCCGCCTGCCTGCCCCTTCTCCCCGTATAGTTACGGGGAGAAGGGGGCTGGCCGCAACGCTGTCGCGACGCTCGACGTCGCGCTCGGCCCGGAGATCGGGCAGTGCTGCGGCGGCAGGGTCGAGGTGCTGATCCGGCTGGTTGACGCCGCGCTTGAGGCCAAGTTGGTCGCGGCGGCGGAAGCCGAGGAGGCGCAGCTGCCGCATGTCTACATCTTCGGCGGCGGCCATGTCGGCCATGCGCTGGCCTCGGCGGTGGCTTTGCTGCCGGTGCATGTCGTCATTGCCGAGACGCGAGCCGAAGCGCTGGAGGGCATGCCAGACACGGTCGAAACCTGTTTGACGCCGATGCCTGAGGCGATGGTGCGCGAAGCCCCGGCTGGATCCGCCTTCGTCGTCCTTACCCATGACCACGCGCTGGATTTCCTGATCGTCGCCGAGGCGCTGAAACGCCGGGATGCCGCCTATGTCGGCATGATAGGCTCCAGAACCAAGAAGGCGACGTTTCGGAACTGGTTCCTTAAGTCGGCGGACGGAAGCGAGGCGGAATTTGACCGCCTCGTCTCGCCGATCGGCGGCGATGCCGTCAAGGACAAGCGCCCGCAAGTGATCGCCGCACTCGCCGCAGCCGAGATCATGACGGCGTTGGCCGCCCACGCGATAGAACCGGCAGCTCCGTCCAAAGCACGTCGTGGCAAGGCGATGGCGGGCTGACGTTTCCTTCTATTCCTGTTCCTGCGTGTGTGCCTCGAGGAACCACAGCAATTTGTCGAGCGAGCGTGAATAGGCGGTGAAGATGTCGGCGGTGTCGGCGTCGCCCGCTCCCGCCGCTTCGTCGATCGCCGCGCGTGCCCGCTTGGCGGTCGCGGCATAGCGGTCGATCAGCGCCGCCAGATGATCTCGGGTCTTGTGGATGTCGGTCGGATAGGCCTCGAGCATAGTCGCCTTCGACACCTCCTGCGATGTGCCGAGCGCCGTGCCGCCGAGCTGTACGGCGCGCTCGGCAATGGTGTCGACATGTCCGTCGATCTCCTCGCGAAACGTGTCGAGCATCTCATGGATGGCGATGAATTGCGGCCCCTTGACGTTCCAGTGCGCCTGCTTGGTGATCAAGGCCAGATCTATGGCGTCGGCGAGGCGGGCGTTGAGAAGATCGATACACTCTTTCTTGGCATTGGATTGCAGGTCGTTGCGGGTGGCGATGGCATCCATGATCGGCTCCTGTGGCGGTTGCGTCCGCGTGGTTTGAAGAGGGCGAAGTTTGTGGAAGGTCAATCGAGCATGCGCGCAGACGCCCTCATCGCCGCGGCACAGCATCCCAAAACGGCGATCTCCGACTTTCGTTCCGCTCTTCGTTTACGCCGGCCTTTTCAAGCCCAGATGGTCGCGCAGCGTGCTGCCGTCATAATCCGTACGGAACAGACCGCGCCGCTGCAGCTCCGGCACGACAAGCGTGGCAAAGGCATCGAGTTCGCCGGGAAAATAGGATGGCATCACGTTGAAACCGTCTGCCGCGCCGCCCTCGAAGCGTGCTGCGAGCTGGTCGGCGATCTGGGCCGGAGTTCCGACGACGCGCCAATGGCCGCGCGCGCCGGCGAAATGACGGGCAAGCTGGCGAATGGACAGGTTGTCGCGGCGCGATTGCTCGATGACGAGCGCCTGCCGGCTCTGCATGCCTTCGCTGGCCGGCAGCTGCGGCAGCGGTCCGTCGATGGGATAGCGCGAGAGATCGGATATGCTGAGATAGCTGGAAAGCAGCGCAACGCCGACATCGTCCGGTATCAGCTCCTGCAGTTCATCATGTTTTGCCCGGGCTTCCGCTTCGCTTGCCGCGACGACCGGCGCCACCCCAGGCATGATCTTGAGGTCGTCCGGCTTGCGCCCATAGGCAGCCAGCCGTCCCTTGAGGTCGTCGTAGAAGGCCTTCGCTTCCTCGAATGTCTGCGCCGCCGTAAAGACCACGTCGGCGGTCCGGGCGGCGAGGTCACGACCCTCGTCCGACGCTCCCGCTTGCACCATGACCGGTGCACCTTGTGGCGAGCGCGGCAGATCGAGCGGGTCACGCACCGAAAAACTTCTGCCTTCGTGTCCACCCTGGCCTCGCCAAAGGCCGGCAACCACGGCAGCGAATTCGCGCGCCCGCCCGTAACGGTCCGCATGCGGGCGCAGACCGGTCGAGCCGAAATTGGCGGCCTCGATCTGGCTGGCCGAAGTGACAAGGTTCCAGCCGGCACGCCCGCCGCTCAGATGGTCGAGCGACAGGAAGGTCCGCGCCAGCCCGTAAGGCTCGTTGTAACTCGTCGATGCCGTGGAGACGAGGCCGATGCGCTCCGTCTGCACCGCGAGCGCCGCAAGCAGGCTGATCGGCTCGAAGCCAATCGAGCGCGACGTTTGGCTGGCGATGTCGACATTGGCCTCGCGCACACCGGCGGCGTCCTCGCAGAAGATCATGTCGAACTTCGCCGCTTCCGCCGTCCGCGCCAGCTGGATGTAATGATCGATGTCGATGCCAGCCGTGACATGCGCCTGCGGATGGCGCCAGGCGGCGATGTGGTGGCCTGTCGCCCATAGGAAGGCGCCGAGCTTCATCTGGCCTCGACCGGCGCTCATTGCCGATCCTCCCCTGCAAGCCCGAGATGGGCCCGCAGTGTCGCTGCGCTGTAGCCGGACCGGACAAGGCCGCGGCGGCGAAGCTCCGGCAGCACGAGACCGATGAAATCGTCGAGCGCCGACGTGAGCGGCACGGCGATGTTGAAACCGTCGCAGGCTTTCGAGCGAAAGCACTCTTCGAGCCTATCCGCAAACATATCCGGCATGGCGGCCATCTCGCCATCCGTGACAACATTCATCAGCACCTTCAGCCCCTCCGGCCTGCGCCCGAAGGCAAGCGCACGGCGCTTCAGATCGTCAGCCCAGTCGATCGATCGCTGGTCTAGCAGGACAACATCGGCGGTGCGGGCGGCGATATCCATGTCGGGCTCGGACAGGCCGGACATGACCAGCACCGGCGTGTCCTGCGGCGACCGCGCCACGTTGAGCGGCCCGCGCACAGAAAAATATTCGCCCCTGTGGTCGAGAAGGTGCATCTTCTCGGGATCGAAGAAGCGGCCGCCACTTTTGTCGAACAGAAGCGCGTCTGCGTCCCAGCCTTTCCACAAGCCTTGCACGATGCCGACGAATTCCTCGGCGCGCAGGCGGAATGCGTCGCCGGAAAACCCTTCCGGTCGGCTGAAATTGGCCGCCTCGCGCGGGTCGGGCATCATGCTGGCGTTCCAGCCGGCGCGGCCATGGCTGATAATGTCGAGCGAAGCGAAACGGCGCGCGAGATTATAGGGCTGGTGGGCGACCATTGACGCCGCGGCGATGAGACCGATCCTGCTTGTCACCGTCGCCAGCGCTGCCAGCAAGGTCGTTGCTTCGAAGCGCATTTGCCGGTTCGGTCCGCCTGCAACCGGCGCGGAATCGGCGAGCAACACCATATCCAGGCCGGCCGCTTCGGCTTTTTGCACGGACCGCGTCAGCAGACTGAAATCCGGAACGACGTCGGACGGAGAGGAGGGAGCAGTTTCCGGAGCTAGTGAAACGGCTAGATGCATTGTGGCGCCGCTGGCCATCGGTCTTCCCTGGTGAGTGAGATTCCATAAGAAATATCTTCGCCGGCTGGACGGAAAGCAACCGGCCAGCCGGCGATCATTTGCCGGCCAGAATATCCCTGATCAGCCGCTGGCAGCGCTCGGCCATGAAGTCGAGCAGCAGCCGCACCTTCGGATCCTGCAGCTTCTTATGCGGGTAGACGGCGGCGAATTGCACCGGCGTCGGCGGCGTTTTGCTCAGGATCACCTTCAGCCGCTGGTCGCGGATAAACGGCTCGACCTCGAAGCGCGGCTTGTTGATGATGCCGCGGCCGGACAGCGCCCAGCCGGTCAGCACGTCGCCGTCATCGGTATCGTAGGGGCCGTGCACTTCGAACTTTTGCGGCCCGTTCCGCGTCTGCAGGGTCCAGACATATTCGCGCGCGCCGGAATAGCGCAGCATCAGGCAATCGTGCTTCTTGCCGATCAACTCGCTCGGCTCGCTCGGCTCGCCGCGCGCCTCCAGATATTGCGGAGCCGCCACCAGCACTCGCTCGCAGTCCATGATGCCGCGCATCCTGAGGCTGGAATCCTCGATGATGCCCAGCCGGAACGCAACGTCGATGCCTTCCTTCATGATATCGACATTGTGGTCGGAAAGCCGGAGCCGCACCTCGATATCTGGGTATCTGTCGTGGAAATCCGGGATGCCGGATGCCACCAGTCTCCGCCCGAGGCCGAGCGGCGCTGTCACCTTTATGGTGCCGCGCGGCTGGCCGGATAACGCGCTGACCGCAGCTTCGGCCTCGGTGACCGCCTCGAGCACCTGCTTGGCGCCGGAATAGAACACCGTGCCGTGCTCGGTCGGCATCAACTGCCGCGTCGTGCGGTTGAACAGCCTGACACCGAGATGCTTCTCGAGCTCCTTGATCCGGTTGGAAGCGACCGCCGGCGAAATGCGCATGTCGCGCCCAGCCGCCGACAAATTGCCGAGTTCGACGACGCGAACAAAAACGGCGATGTTATCGAGATAGGCCATGCGGCTTTCGGGGCTCTCATGTGGCTGCGTATGATCAGCCTAGTATTTTCCAATTTTTTTTGAAAGTCATCGTGCACCTCAGCCCTTTCCGTTTGCGCTCCAGTCCGTAAAGTCAGTCGATCGGCAGGGACGATTTTTCATGATGGATTTCGCGATATTCTGGGATTGGCTGAGTTTCGCCGTGCGCTGGCTGCACGTCGTCACCGGCATCGCCTGGATCGGCTCGTCCTTTTATTTCGTCGCGCTCGACCTCGGCCTGCGCCAACGCCCGGGCATGCCTGCAGGCGCTTTCGGCGAGGAATGGCAGGTGCATGGCGGCGGCTTCTACCACGTGCAGAAATATCTGGTGGCACCGGCCGAAATGCCCGAGCACCTGACCTGGTTCAAGTGGGAATCCTACGCCACCTGGCTGTCAGGCTTCGCGATGCTGTGCGTGGTCTATTATGCCGGGGCGGACCTGTTCCTGATCGATCCGAATGTGCTTGCCATGTCGGTGCCTACAGGCATCTTGCTGTCGCTGGCGACGATCGGCGTCGGCTGGGTGGTCTACGATCTCCTGTGCCGTTCGCCGCTCGGCAACAGCGACACCGGCCTGATGCTGGTGCTGTATGGGGTGCTGGTATTCATGGCCTGGGGACTGACCCACCTGTTCACCGGCCGCGCCGCGTTCCTGCATCTTGGCGCCATCACCGCGACGATCATGTCGGCCAACGTCTTCATGGTCATCATCCCCAACCAGAAGATCGTCGTCGCCGACCTGATCGCCGGCCGTAAGCCCGATCCGAAATACGGCAAGATCGCCAAGCAGCGCTCGCTGCACAACAACTACCTGACGCTGCCCGTTTTGTTCCTGATGCTGTCGAACCATTATCCGCTGGCGTTCGGGACAGAGTTCAACTGGGTCATCGCCTCGCTGGTGTTCATCATCGGCGTGCTGATCCGGCACTATTTCAACACCAGGCATGCGCGCAAAGGCAATCCGACCTGGACCTGGCTGGCGGCGGCCGTGCTGTTCTTGGTCATCATCTGGCTGTCGACGGTGCCGAAGTTGCTGACCGGCGAGGCGAAGGCGTCGGCGGCGGCCCAGGTCTACGTTGCCTCGGCGCATTTCCCTGCCGTGCGCGATACGGTGCTTGGCCGCTGTTCGATGTGCCACGCCGCGGAGCCGTCCTACGAGGGCATCTACCACGCGCCGAAGGGCGTGATGCTCGACACCGATGCCGGCATCGCCGAGCACGCCGGCGAGATCTACCTGCAGGCCGGCCGCAGCCACGCCATGCCGCCCGCCAACGTCACCCAGATCACCGACAAGGAACGGGCGCTGCTGGTGGCATGGTTCGAAGGCGCAAGGAAATGACCAGCACGCTCCTGCGCGGCCGCACGCTGTCGTTTTTGCGCTGGCCCGAAACCGTCGACGACCATTCCGCCTGGCGCTACGAGCAAGATGGCGGCCTGCTGCTCCGCGATGGTAGGATCATTGCCGCCGGCGCCTATGCCGAGGTCGAGAAAAAGGCGGGCGAGGGAACAAGAAAGGTCGACCATCGGCCGCATCTGCTGCTGCCCGGGTTCATCGATGCGCACGCGCATTTTCCGCAGATGCAGGTCATCGCTTCCTTCGGCGCCGAGCTGCTCGACTGGCTGAACACCTACACTTTTCCGGAAGAGACAAAATTCGGGAACGCTCAGCATGGCCGCCGTATCGCCAGGCTGTTCCTGGATGAAGTATTGCGTCATGGCACGACGACTGTCGCCGCCTATTGCTCGGTACACAAGGAATCGGCCGAGGCGTTCTTTGCCGAGTCGCATGACCGCAACATGCTCAACATCGCCGGCAAGGTGATGATGGACCGCAACGCGCCGGACGGCGTGCTCGACACGCCGCAATCGGGTTATGACGACAGCAAGGCGCTGATCGAGGAGTGGCACGGCAAGGGGCGCCAGCACTATGCCATCACCCCACGCTTCGCCATCACCTCGTCACCCGAGCAATTGGAAACGGCGGGCGCGCTCTGCCGCGAATATCCGCACTTGCATATGCAGACGCATCTGTCGGAAAACCACGCCGAGATCGCCTTTACGCAGCAATTGTATCCGCAGACGCGGGACTATACCGACATCTACGAGCAGTATGGACTGCTCGGCCGCAAAAGCCTGTTCGGCCACTGCATTCATCTGTCGGAACGCGAGGCGGATGTGCTTTCGGATAGCGGCTCGGTGGCGGTGTTCTGCCCGACCTCCAACCTGTTTCTCGGCTCGGGCCTGTTCGATTATCAGCGCTATCGCCGCCGCGAGAAGCCGCTCCGCATCGCCGCCGCCACCGATGTCGGCGGTGGCACCAACTATTCGATGCTGCGCACCATGGACGAGGGCTACAAGGTGATCGCGCTGAATGGCGAGAAGCTCAATCCGTTTCAGTCATTCTGGCAACTGACCCGCGGCAATGCCGAGGCCTTGTCGCTTGCGGAAAAGATCGGCACTCTGGAGGAAGGCAGCGACGCCGATATCGTCGTGCTCGACGCCCGCGCCACGCCGGCGATGCGGCTGCGGGTGGAGACGGCGGACACGCTCGCCGAGGAATTGTTTCTGCTGCAGACGCTAGGCGACGACCGCGCCGTGCACGAGGTCTATGTCGCCGGTCGGGCAGTTAAGGCGGACATGGCGACCTAGCTGGTCCCGGCGTCCCGGCTTGACCGAACGGCAGCCATCGGCCAAAGCGTGCGACGAGATTAACAGGGGAACGACATGGCCGTTGCGGACGACATCGCTCTGATCAAGAAACAGGAAGCCGCGCTTGTTTTCTCCGCCTTTGACGAGGCTGTCGCTTTCGAGATCGGCTCGGCGATCCGCGACCGGGCTTTGACCGAGAACCTGCCGATCATCGTCGATATCAGAACCTTCGATCGGCCGCTGTTCTATGCGGCAATGCCCGGCTCGAACGCTTCCAATCCGGACTGGGCGCGGCGCAAGATCAACGTCGTGCGGCGGTTCCTGAAAAGCACCTACCGCATGGTGCTGGAGCAGCAGCGCCCCGACCGCAGCTTCAAGCCTGGCGAGGGGCTGGACATTGTCGACTACGTGCTGGCCGGCGGCGGCTTTCCCATCACTGTCAAGGGCGCCGGTGTCATCGGCGTGATCGCCGTCTCGGGCCTGCCGGAGCGTGAGGACCATGGCGTGGTCGTCGATGCGCTGTGTAGCTACTTGGGCGTCGATAGCCAGGAGTTGGTCCTGCCGCCGGAAGCAACATCGTGACGTTGGCGCCGCCCCTCATCCGCCTGCCGGCACCTTCTCCCCGTGTAGCGACGGGGAGAAGGGAAGCGCTCCAACGCTGGCGTGTCCAGTTGATAGATGGGTTGCGACCCCCTCTCCCCGTCTCTGGACGGGGAGAGGGTAAGGGTGAGGGGCAGCGCAGACGCCGCAGAAGTTCGCAGAACGTCGGTGGCAGCTCAGTATGACCATTCTCGACCCGAAATCCTTCCTTATATCCATCTTCAACGCCGCCGTTGCCGCCGCCGATCCCCAGAGGACGATCAAGAATCATTTGCCGGCAAGGCCGAAGGGCCGCACGATCGTCATCGGTGCAGGAAAAGGCTCGGCGCAGATGGCGGCTGCTTTCGAGGAAGCGTGGGACGGGCCGATCGAAGGGCTGGTCGTCACCCGCTACGGCTATGGCGCGGTCTGCCGGCGCATCGAGATCATCGAGGCGGCGCATCCGGTGCCGGATGCCGCCGGGCTGGAAGCTTCGCGGCGGCTGCTCGAAAAAGTCCAGGGACTGACTGCGGACGACCTTGTCGTGGCGCTCATTTCCGGCGGCGGCTCGGCGCTGCTGCCGTCACCCGCCGAAGGTCTGACGCTGGCCGATGAGATCGCCGTCAACGAGGCGCTGCTCGCCTCCGGTGCGCCGATCACCGCGATGAACACGATCCGTAAGCACCTTTCCACCATCAAGGGCGGCAGGCTGGCGGCCGCCGCATATCCGGCCAAGGTGGTCTCGCTGGTGGTATCAGACATTCCGGGCGACAATCCGGCTCTGGTCGCTTCTGGTCCGACCGTGCCGGACATAGGCAGCCGTGAGGACGCACTGGCGTCGATCGCTGCCTATGGCATGAAGCTGCCGGCTTCGGTCATGGCGCATATCAAGTCGCCGGCGGCCGATGCGCCACGTCCGGACGATCCGCGTTTTATCCGCAACGAGGTGCATCTGATCGCTTCGGCCGGCGTCTCGCTGGAAGCAGCAGCGGCCGAAGCGAAGCGCCGAGGTATTCAGGCCGTCATTCTCTCCGATTCCATCGAGGGCGAGGCACGCGAGGTCGGTGGCATCCACGCCGCAATCGCGCGCGAGGTGGCGACGCGCAGCCGGCCATTTGCAAAGCCGGTGCTGATCCTGTCGGGCGGCGAGACGACGGTGACCCTGCGCGCGAAAGGCAAAGGCGGCCGTAACTCGGAATTCCTGCTCGCCTTCGCCATCGGCATCACCGGCATGGCGGGCGTGCACGCACTGGCCGCCGACACCGACGGCATTGACGGTTCGGAAGACAATGCCGGCGCCTTCGCCGACGGCTCGACAGTTTCGCGGATGCGCGCGGCGGGCGTCGATGCCAAGGCCATGCTTGCCGGCAACAACGCCTGGACGGCATTCAATGCCGTAGATGACCTTTTCGTACCCGGTCCGACCGGCACAAACATCAACGATCTCCGGGCGATACTGATCAAATAGCTCAGGCCGCCATCAGCCTTTTCACCGCTCTCATATCCTGCAGGAACCGCTCGCGTTCGGCCCGCTTGTCCGCCGGCTCGCGAATGCGCAGAATGAAGGACGGGTGGATGGTGACGAAGACACGCAAGCCATCGTCGCGCTCCACTACCGCCCCGCGCATCTTCATGATCGGCACCACCTTGCCGAGCAGCGCCTGCGCTGCAGTGGCGCCGAGTGCCACCGCCAGGTTGGGCTTGATCAGATCGATCTCTTTGTCCAGCCACCAGCGGCAAGCCTGCACCTCGCCGGCATTCGGCTTGGAGTGGATGCGCCGCTTGCCGCGCGGCTCGAACTTGAAATGCTTAACCGCGTTGGTGACGTAGACTTTCAGCCGATCGACGCCGGCATCATCCAGGATCGCGTCGAACACCTTCCCGGCCGGACCGACGAAAGGCTTGCCCGCCAGGTCCTCCTGGTCGCCCGGCTGTTCGCCGACGAAGATCACCTTGGCTTTATCAGGACCCTCACCGAACACGGTCTGCGTGGCATCGCGCCATAGCGGACAGCGGCGGCAGATCTTGGCCGTTTCGCGCAGTTCAGGAATCGTCCTGGCGTCGATTTCTGTCGTGTCCGGGGACTTGCTTGCAGGCAAGCCTCTCGACTGCACCTTGGCATGGTGCGGCGTCGGGGTTGTCTGCATCCTGGCGATCATGACTAAGGCGGCCTTGTTCGCTCCTGCAATCAGACACGCAATGAGCAAAGCCCGCCGAAGGTTCCGCTGAAATTATTCCGCATGGGCCTTCACCGGCAGATGGCCGACGATGTGAAGCCCTAAACCTCGTGCAGATAGAGGTGATAATCCAGTTCGCTGACCGTGCGCGCCACGCGCAGATATTCCGACTGCTTGATCGCCACGAATGTCCGGTGCAGGTCTTCGCCCAATGCGCCCTTGAGGAAGGTCGACGCCCTTGCCGCCTCGATCGCGGCACGCCAGTCGACCGGCATCGTCGTGCGCGTGACGGCGGATTCGTAGCCATTGCCGGTGGTTTCAGGGCCGGGGTCAAGACCTTCGTCGAGACCCCTAGTGATGCCGGCCAGCACCGTTGCCGCGACTAGATAAGGGTTGGCGTCGACGCCCGATGGCCGGTGCTCGATGCGGCGGTTCTTGGCATCGCCGGCTGGCACACGCAGCGCCACCGAACGGTTGTTGACGCCCCAGGTCGGCGCCACCGGCGCATAGGATTGCGATACGAAGCGCCGCCATGAATTGGCGTGCGGCGCGAACACCAGCATCGATTCCGCCATCGTCTGGATCAGTCCGCCGAGACCGCGCAGCAGCGGAAGCGACCAGCTTTCGCCGCCGGCTTCGGCAAAGACGTTCTTGCCGGCATCATCCAGCAGCGAGACATGAAAATGCATGCCAGAGCCGGCATACTTCTCGATCGGCTTGGCCATGAAGCAAGCGGTGACACCATGACGGCGTGCCTGCGCCCGCACCAGCCGCTTGAGCATGACGAGATCGTCGGCCGCCCGCATCACGTCCTTGCGGTAATTGAGCGTCAGTTCGTACTGGCCGGGCGCATATTCCGAGATGACCGTCTCGGCCGGGATGCCTTGCACCTTGGCCGCGGCATAGATGTCGGAAAACAGCGGCTCCATGCCGTGCAGATGGTCGACGGAATAGACCTCTGTCTTGGCCGAGCGGCGGCCGTCGAGCACCGCATGCGCCGGCTGCACCTTGCCTTCGGCATCGCGCTCATTGGCGAGCAGGAAGAACTCGAGCTCGAAGGCGCCGGCCGGATGCAGGCCCTTGGCCGCGAGGATATCTACCTGGCGGGCGAGCGCCAGCCGCGGGTCGGACGACATCGGCTGGCCATCGAGATGGTACATCGCCATCAACACCTGGCCGCGCGGCGGCTGGGTGCCGAACAGCGGCACCAGCGTGCCGGGGATCGGCCACGCCCGCAGGTCGCCGTCGCCGGTCGTCCAGATCAGCCCGGTCTCGTGAACATCCTCGCCGGTGATGTCGAGGCCGAGGATCGAGATCGGCATGTGCCGGCCGCCCTCGAAGATGCTCATCAACTCATGTCGGCGCACGATCTTGCCGCGCCCCACGCCATTGGCGTCGGTCAGCACGATGTCGAACGCTTCGATCTCCGGATGGGCGTCGAGAAAGGCCTGCGCCTCGGCGGGCGTCGAGCCCGAAGGGGATGCCGTGACCAGGTTCAAACTTTGCTTGGGCGCTTGTTTCATGCTGCCAGCTTGTCTCATGCCGTAAGCTTTGCCGCAACCGCGCCGAAGGCGGTGATCAGCCGGTTCACCTGGGCGGCGCGAGTTGCCGGCGAGATCAGCATCATATTGTGGAACGGTGCGATCAGCACGCCGCGATTGACCAGCGCGACATGCATCGCCGCTTCGAGCTCCGGCGCATGCGCCCTCTCGGCTTCGCCGCCATTCCTCAGCGGGCCTGGCGCGCAGATGAACTCGACGCGGGCGCCGACCCGAGCAACATGCCAGGGCAGGCGATAGCGATCGATAACGGCAGTCAGCCCGGCGTCGAGCCGCCGCGCCAGATGGTCCATATGGCTGTAGTTCTCGTCGGTCATGACGTCTTCGAGCGTGGCACGCATCGCCGCGAATTGCAGCGGATTGGCCGACAGCGTTGTCCCCATGCCGGAATAGCCGGGCTCTTTCCGGCTGATATAAGCGGCATAGCGCGCCGCAACGCCTTCGCTCATGCCCCACACACTCGCCGGTATGCCGCCGGCAATCGGCTTGCCGAGCACGAACAGGTCCGGCTCCAGCCCGTATTTGCTTGTATAGCCGCCGGGACCGGTCGAGATCGTATGCGTCTCGTCGATTAGAAGCAGCGTGCCGGTCGCACGGGTGAGACGCCGCAAGCCGTCATGAAAGCCGGCTTCGGGCAGCACCATGCAGGAATTGGTCAGCACCGGCTCGGCGATGACGCAGGCGACATCGTTGCCCTGAAGTGCGGCCTCAAGCGCCGGCAGATCGTTGAACTCGACGATATCAGTTGCCCGCGTCAGGTCGCGGAATTCGCCGGCCAGTCCCGGTCGGTTCACCGCTTTGCCGTCGACCAGCCGGACCATCGTCTCGTCGACCGAGCCATGATAGCAGCCGTTGAAGACCAGGATCTTCTCCCGGCCGGTAACGGCACGGGCAACCCGCAGCGCGAAGCGGTTGGCGTCGGTTGCCGTCGTCGCGATCTGCCACAACGGCAGACCGAAGCGCTGTTGCAGCAGCGGGCCGATGGCGAGCGCGTCCTCGGCAGGCAGCATGTAGGTCAGACCGCGTCCGGCCTGCCGGCGGATGGCGCGGGCGACCGGCGGCGGCGAATGACCGAACATCGAGCCGGTGTCGCCGAGGCAGAAATCGTCGAGCCGGTTGCCGTCGATATCTCTGATGGCGGTGCCTTTGGCCTTATCAACGAGGATCGGGAACGGCGTCGGCCAGTCGTTCATCCAGTGCATCGGCACGCCGCCGAAGAAGCCGGGCAGGCCATTGCCGATTTTCGCCATCGATTTCGGCCGCGCCTGGCGGAAGGCTTCTGCCTCGGTCTCGCGCAACTCGGCAATCCGGGCCGGGCCGATGCCGCCGATGGAGGTCTTTGAATGGTCGATGACGTTCATGGCGGCCCTCTCCGCCGCACTTTAGACAATCGGCATCCGCCACCGCAATTGGCGGGCGGCTGCCCTGTGTTGGGTCAGCGGTCATTTGAATGGAACAGGCGCTTGACCGCGAGCCGCCTTCGGGCGCCAATGGCACTTCGGCTGGAGGGGACACGATGGTGCGGGCGATCATCTGCGCGGCAACGCTGCTGTCGTCGGTTGGTGCGGCTTTGGCATCCGGCGGCATCTGGTGTTCCGCCGAGGATGCAGCCGTCAAATTTGAGGTCGATGCCGGGGTCACCAGAGGCATGGGCGGGCCGACCTTCAATTTTCGCGGCGAGCTCGAAATTCTGGGCAGGCCAGTCGGCGACAGTCTGCGCAAGACTGTGTTCGAGGATCAGAACCTCACGCAATATTGGCTCGACAACAAGGAATTGCGGCTGCTCGTCTATCGCGAACGGCAGGTCGAAAACGCCTACGACTATGTCGAACTGGCGATCCTGACCAAGGCCAGCGACGAAGGCGTCTATGACGGCCGCTATTTGCTCTCAATCTATGATGTAACGGACGATGCCGAAAAGGATGGCAAGCCGGCTGAATTGACCGGCAAAGTATCTTGCGGAGCCGACTAACGGGCTAGGCGGAAATGTCGATGACGCCGCAATCGCCGGCGGCGCTGCCGAACGCGACGCGGCGCTCTTCCTTGTCCCACATCATCGATGTGATGGCGCCCTTGCCTGGCCGGCGCAGCAGCACTTCCCTGGCGTCGGCGAAGCGCACCGCCATCACCATGCCGTCATCATACCCTATCGCCACTACATCTTGGCTCGGATGGCAGGCGACGGAGGTGACCATCGCATTGCCGCGCGTGCCGAGTTCCAGCGGCGCCTTGCCCATCGGCCCATCCTTGCCCGAAAACGGCCAGACGATCGCCGCCGGAGCGCCCGAACTCGCCAGCCATTTGCCCTTGGCGCTCCACGACAGGCTTTTGACCTTGCCGGGATAGCCGGACATCCGCATGTGCTTGCCGTCGGCGAGTTTCCAGCCATGCAGCGCGTTTTCCTGCATTGTGGTGACGACGAAGCCGCCGTCCGGCGAAAACGTGATGCCGGTGTGGGCGCCGGCCCATTCGAGCTCGACCGGCTTGCCGTCGGCGGCCGGGAAATGCAGCGTCGCGCCATTGTAGCGGGCAACGCCGAAGCGCATGCCCTTGGGCGAGAAGGCCAGCCCCTCGACCGAGCGCGGATGCGAGAATTCCCTGGTCTTGCCGTCAGCAAAACGCACACAGGCAATTTTGCCCGAAGCATACGCAACAGCGCCTTGCGGCCCGGCGGCGACGCTGGTGATCCATTTTTTGCCTGCGGTCGCCAATTCCGCAGTATTGCCGCCTGCGGTCACGGCAAAGATCTTGCCGTCCTCACCGCCGGTGATCAGCCGGTCGTTTGCGCCATCGTGAAGGGCGGCGAGCAGCCCGTCATTGGCCTGCACCGTCTTGTGGCCATGGTCGAGCCGATGGATTGTGCCGTCGGCCAGCGCGAAATGCGGCACGTCGCCAAGGAACACGGCGGCGAGGCAGTGGCCTTCGAGATCGAGCGGGGCGACTGTCGGCATGAGAGACCATTCCGTTCGAGATTTCTGCTGCCCCACCCTTAAGGGGTTGAGCTGCGGGTCTCAACCCGTGCTTCGGATCGTCGTGAGGAGAGAGCGCCAGCGTTGCGGGCGCCCCTTCTCCCACAAGGGGAGAAGGGGGAAAGGGCAGCTAAATCAAGCGGCGTGGCAGGCCTGGAAGCTTGTCTTCAGCCGCTCGGCGTCGAGTTCGCGGCCGATGAACACCAGCCGGCTCTCGTGCTTCTCGCCGTCCTTCCAGGCGCGTTGGTGGTCGCCTTCGATGATCATGTGCACGCCCTGGATGACATAGCGCTCGTCATCGCCTTTCAGCGCGATGATACCTTTCAGCCGCAGGATGTTCGGGCCTTCCATTTGGGTGACCTTCTCGATCCACGGGAAGAACTTTTTCGGGTCCATCTCGCCGCCGCGCAGCGACACCGACTGCACCGTCACATCATGGATGTCGGAAGGGTGCGCGTGATGATGGTCATGCCCGTCATGATCGTGATGATCATGGCCCTCGTGATCATGGTGATCATGATCATGATGGTCGTGATCGTCATGCGCCTCGAGGAAGTGCGGATCGTTCTCCAGCGCCCGGGACAGGTCGAACGCACCGCGATCGAGCACCTCGGACAGCGCCACGCCGGCGCGTGTGGTGCGATGGATGCGTGCCGCCGGGTTGATGGCGCGGATCGTCGCCTCCACCTTGCTCAGCTCTTCGGGGGTGACCAGGTCGGTCTTGTTGAGCACGACGACATCGGCAAAGGCGATCTGGTCCTCGGCCTCGCGGGAATCCTTGAGGCGCAGCGGCAGGTGCTTGGCGTCGACCAGCGCCACCACCGCATCGAGCCTGGTCTTGGAACGCACATCGTCGTCCATGAAGAAGGTTTGCGCTACCGGCACGGGATCGGCGAGGCCTGTGGTCTCGACGACGATGGCGTCGAAGCGGCCGGGCCTGCGCATCAGACCTTCGACGACGCGGATCAGGTCGCCGCGCACGGTGCAGCAGATGCAGCCATTGTTCATCTCGTAGATTTCCTCGTCGGATTCCACGATCAACTCGTTGTCGATGCCGATCTCGCCGAACTCATTGACGATGACGGCGTAGCGCTTGCCATGGTTTTCCGAAAGGATGCGGTTGAGCAGTGTCGTCTTGCCGGCGCCGAGATAGCCGGTAAGGACGGTAACGGGGATCTGCGTCTGTGCGTCGCTCATATTGTGCCTCGAATAGGGATTGTCGGCTCCATATAGGATGTGTGCTCGGCTTTTGCACGAGGCAAACCGATGCGCCAAAGAGGCCGGTATTGCCGAACTTTCCTCACATTGCCGAACGTTCATTGGCGCGGGCTGGCGGTGGGGCCTAGATAGGGCGAGGGGTTGTTCGCACTGAGGAGGCGCCAGATGTCCGACAAGTCCTTGCCATTAAGCCGGCGGCAGGCTCTCGGTCTTGTAGCGGTCACCACGGGCGGCATATTCCTGCCCGCCGGCGCAAGGGCCGGGCAGGTCTCGCCCTATGCCGGGCTTGCTTTGTTCGAAGCCGGTGCCGGCGTCTGCACCATGACGCCCGAGGTCACCGAAGGACCGTTCTATTTCGACCCGAAGCTCGAACGCGCCGATATCACCGAGGGCAAGAAGGGCGTCGCCCTCAATGTGCGGCTGCAAATCGTCGACGCCGCCTGCCGGCCGCTTCCCGGCGCACGCGTCGATATCTGGCATTGCGACGCCCAGGGCGCCTATTCCGGCTATCCCGGACAGGGCGACGGGCAGGATATCGACACGTCCGGCCAGAGCTTTCTGCGCGGCTGGCAGAGAAGCGATGGAAGCGGCATCGCTTCTTTCGCCACCATCTATCCCGGCTGGTATCGCGGCCGCACCACCCACATCCATTTCAAGATCTTCCCCGACGACCGCTCGGCAATGACCGGCCAGATGTTCTTCCCCGACAGCTTGAGCGAGCATATATTCGCCACCGTCGCGCCCTATAACGATCGCCCCGGCAAACGCGATACATCGAACATGCGGGACGGCATTGCGCGGCAGGCCGGGCCGCCGTCGCAGGCAGCGCTGCGGGAAATGGCGGACGCCTATCAGGCCTTGATGGTGGTCGCGGTGAGGGCCGGTTGAGGACACCTCGTCACGTCGCCATCCAGCCGTCGCGGAAAGTCGTTTGTCATCTAACTGAAATAAACATCTGGCATTAGCCACGGCGAACACCGCGATGCTTGCCGGCAAAGCTATTTTCCGAGCCGGAATGTTTTCGATCGTCATTGCCAATCGGCGGCCTGCTTCTATGCTGTCCGCACCGGTTCGGCCGAGGAGGGATGAGCATGGCCAAGGCGGACAAGACTGCAACAATGAGCCGGCTGCATTCGGCGGCGCGGCTGGCGCGCACGGCGCTCGCCGCCCGGCTTCTGGCGCATGGCTTCTATGCCGGTCAGGACCAGATCATGCTGGCGCTCGACCGCGAGGACGGGCAGACGCCCGGCAATCTTGCCGGCCGCCTCGGCGTGCGTCCGCCGACCATCACCAAGACCATCAACCGGCTGCAGGCGCAGGGTTTTCTGGAAAAGCGGGCCTCCTCCGCCGATGCCCGCCAGGCGCATATTTTCCTCACCGACACCGGCCGCGAAATTATCCACGCCATCGAGAAATCGGTGAAGAAGACCGAAAAGCAGGCATTGAAGGGTCTCGACAAGAAGGATCAGAAATCGCTGTTCAAGCTGCTTGCCCGTGTCGAAGCGAATCTTTCGAACGGCGAAATGGTGCTCCCCGATGACGAACTGGATATCGAGGACAAGATCCTTGAATAGGTCACGCGTTCGCCGCTGACGGCCGCCGCGTCAGTGCCGACCAGCGTCCGGGTGTGACGCCGAACGCCTTCTTGAAATGCCGATTGAAATGGCTTTGGTCACTGAAGCCGGCTGCGATGGCGATTTGCGCCAGCGGCTCGTCGCATTCGATCATCCGACGGGCTCGTTGAAGCCGGCGCATCAACAGGAACCGGTGCGGGCTGGTGGAGAAGGTGGCGCGGAAATGCCGCGACAGGGCATAACGGTCCAATCCGGTGATCGCCTCCAATTCATCCGAACGTACAATCCGCGCGACATTTTCCTCCAGATAGTCGCGCGCCAGACTGGCGGCACGCCACGCAGTTTTCGCTATCGGTTTCGCCGGCTGACCGGCGTGCCGGGCCAGGCTTTGCATCAGCTGCGTCATGAAATCGACCACAAACAGCTCGTCCAGTTCCTGATCCAGCGGCCCGAGCGCCGAAAGCAGCGTCGCGCGGAAATCGCGGTCTGTCATCACGGCATCCCCGACAAACGGCAGTGACCCGCCGCCGAGGCAATCGAGCATCAGGGACGGCTCCAAATACAGCATTCTGTAACGCAATCCGTCTTCTGTGCCGGCGCCGCCATCGTGCATTTCGTCGGGATGAAGGATAATGATCTGGCCAGGCAGGCTCTGATGCGTCGCGCCGCGATAGCGGAAGCTCTGTATGCCATAAAGCGTCACCCCGATTGCATAGGTGTCGTGGCGATGGAGATCGAAGGCGTTGCCGTGGAACCGGGCCTCGATGCGTTCCATGCCGGCAGTACCGGGTGCCGATACGATGCAGTTCTCGGCTGCATCCACGCACAAACGTCCAAGACCCTGAAAGGCTTCCCCGTCTAGACCGTGCGGCATCGCTTCACTCGCAGCCTCGGATTGGCCCCCTTTCGGATTGGAAACTGTCGCATGTTCGATACGAAATTTGCAATCGTGCTCAGGGACGATCTTCCCGTCTGGCAGAAGCTCAACGTCACCGCCTTTCTGACCAGCGGCATCGTCGCGCAGTTTCCCGACCTCATCGGCGAGCCCTACCGTGACCGCGCCGGCAATATCTACAACCCGCTATCGATCCAGCCGGTCATCGTGCTTTCGGCAGACGGCCAGGCGCTCGGAACGATCCAGCGGCGGGCGCTGGAGCGTGGTGTGACGGTTTCGCTCTATGTCGAGGAAATGTTTTCGACTGGGTACGATCTGGCCAACCGTGCCGTCTTTGCCGAATTTGCGCCGGAGGATGCCAAGGTGGTCGGCATCGCGCTTCGCGCCGAAAAGAAGCTCGTCGACAAGATCACCAAGGGTGCCCGCATGCACACCTGACTCTCCGGCCACCAGGAACAAAACTGAGCCTGTCGTCGCCTGTCGGTGTGCCAGCCTCTTTTGGCTTGCCCGCTGGCGACAATTCCCGCATTGGTGAGGGACTGCCTTGCTTCCCGTCCGGCCTGAAATTGAATGCTCCCCCAAGACAAGACGAAAGCGCGACGTCGCCGGCGGCGATCCTGTGCATGCTTTCCGTCTATGTGTTTTTCACCTTCCTCGACACCAGCAGCAAGTACCTTGTGCTGGCTGGCGTCTCGGCGCTGATCGTCGCCTGGACCCGCTTCGCGGTCCATGTCCTGCTTGTCGGCGTCTTTCTGCGCGGATGGCGTGAGCCGTTGCGTTTTCGTCCCGCCAACCTGCCGGCGCATCTCACGCGCGGTCTGCTCCTGTTCGGATCGACCATGTTCAACATTCTGGCGCTGCGGACGCTGCAGCTGGCGGAAACCACCTCGATCTACTTCTTCGGCCCGATGGTGATCACCGCGCTTGCCGGTCCGTTGCTCGGCGAATGGGCCGGCTGGCGGCGCTGGCTGGCGATCATGAGCGGCTTTGTCGGCGTCCTCATCATCACCCGGCCGGGCATCGGGGTTTTTGGCGTCGGCCATCTCTTTGCGCTCGGCTCGATGCTATCGAACAGTTTCTACGTCATCATGACGCGCCGTATGTCGGCGACGGAAACCTCGGAAAGTCTCATCCTGTTTTCGGCGCTGGCGCCGGCCGTGCTGCTGCTGCCGACACTGCCGTTTTCGCTTTCGCTGCCGCAGGATGGCTGGCACTGGTTCATATTGCTGATGCTTGGCGTCTTCGGCGCCATCGGCCATTGGCTTCTTGTGCAGGCCTATCGCCTTGCCACCACCACGGCCCTGGCTCCCTATCCCTATTCGCAGATGATCTGGATGATCATCTCCGGCCTGATCGTCTTCAACCAGTTTCCCGACCGCTGGACGCTGGTCGGTGCCACCGTCATCGTCGCCAGCGGCCTCTACATCGTCCACCGCGAGCACCGGCTTCGCTTGCACAACCGCGCGACGCTGGACGCGGAGGCGGAAGCGCTGGCAAAAAAACTTTGATTTGCTCGGGATCGATGGCATAAGAGCCGGCCTTTAAACAGTTTAAATTGCTTCGGGAGCGCAGGGCGCTGGCACAGAAGATCAAGCTTTCGACCATCGCGGATGCGCTCGGCGTGTCCACGGCCACGGTCTCGCTGGCCTTGCGCGACAGCCCGCTGGTCGCCGGCGGCACCCGCGACCGTATCAAGGAACATGCACGCGCCATCGGCTATATCTACAACCGCCGCGCCGCCAGCCTTCGCACCTCACGCTCGGGCATTGTCGGCGTCGTCGTCCACGACATCATGAACCCGTTCTTTGCCGAGATACTGCGTTCGATCGAGAGCGAACTCGACCGCAGCCGGCAGACCTTCATCCTGTCGAACCACTACGACCAACTCGAGAAACAGCGCACCTTCATCGACACGCTTCTGCAGCTCGGCGCTGACGGCGTCATCATGTCGCCGGCCATCGGCACACCGCCCGAAGACATAATCATGGCCGAGGAGAACGGTCTCCCGGCAGTGCTGATTGCACGCACCGTCGAAGGTGCCGACGTGCCGGTGTTTCGCGGCGACGATGCCTATGGCACCGGGCTTGCTACCAATCATCTGATCTCGCTTGGCCACAAGCGCATCGCCATGATCGGCGGTACCGACCAGACGTCGACCGGCCGCGACCGTTATCAGGGATATGTCAACGCCATGGAGGCGGCAGGGCTCGAGGTCAGGCCGTCATGGCGTATCGCCGGCCCGCGCACCAAGCAGGCCGGCTTCGAGGCTGCCGGGCAGTTCTTGGCGCTGAAAGACAGGCCTACCGCGGCCTGCTGCTGGAACGACCTCGTCGCCATCGGCCTGATGAACGGCATTGCGCGCGCGGGGCTGGTGCCGGGCATCGACATCTCCGTTACCGGCTATGACGACCTCGAGGAAGCGGCGATCGCGACGCCGGCACTGACCACGGTCTGGAACGGCCAGCGCGAGGTTGGCCGCCGCGCCGCCAGCGCGCTGCTCGACAAACTCAACGGACAGACGGTGCGGCCGTCGCAGGAACTGATCAAGCCGGAACTGCATGTGCGCCAGTCGACCGGCAAACCGGTGGAACGTGCATGACAAAAACCGAACAGCAAGCTGTCGCCATTCTGGTGCCGGGCCAGTTCAACGACCATGCGGTCGGCCGCATCGACGGGGCGTTCAGCCGCGTCCGGATCGAAGGCGCCGATCCGTCGCTGGTCACCGACGACATGCGCCGTACGGTGCGCGGCATAGCCGCCTTCGGCGGCATAAGCGCCGCGTTGATGGACGCGCTGCCAAAGCTCGAGATCATCGCCAATTTCGGCGTCGGCTATGATTCTGTCGATGTCCGCCACGCCGTACAGCGCGGCATCATGGTCACCAACACCCCGGATGTGCTGACCGAAGAGGTCGCCGATACGGCGCTCGGCTTGCTGATCAACACCATCCGCGAACTGCCGCGCGCCGAGGCCTGGCTGCGCGACGGAAGTTGGCTGCGCAAAGGCAACTATCCGCTGAGCCGGCTGACCCTGCGCGGGCGCCATGTCGGTATCTTTGGCATGGGCCGCATCGGCCTCGCCATTGCCCGCCGGCTCGACGCTTTCGGGCTGCCCATCGCCTACCACAACCGGCGCCGCGTCGAAGGCCTGTCCTATGACTATCACCCGACGCTGAAAGGTCTCGCCGAGGCGGTCGACACACTGATCTCGGTGGCGCCCGGCGGGGCCGCGACGGAAAGGGCAGTCAATGCCGAAATCCTCTCGGCTCTTGGGCCGAACGGCGTCTTCGTCAATATCGGCCGGGGCAGCACGGTCGACGAGCCAGCCCTTGCCGCCGCACTTGCCAGCGGCAGCATCGCCGCTGCCGGGCTAGACGTCTTTGCCGACGAGCCGAATGTGCCAGCGGCGTTGCTTGCCGCGCCCAACACCTCGCTTTTGCCACATGTCGGCTCCGCCTCGCAGCACACCCGCCGCGCCATGGCGGACCTATGCGTCGACAATCTGGTCTCGTGGTTTTCGCAGCGCAAGGCACTGACGCCGGTGCCGGAGACGGCAAATGTCAAGGCAAGGCCGTAAGCGGGCTGCCATATCTATTAACTTCAGCTTAACCCTTCGGAATCATTCTGGTCCCTTCCTAGTGTCTGTCCGCCTGACAGCACATGACAGCAAGATGAAGCGCGCCTCCTGATCTCTTCGAACGCGGCGCGCTTGAAATGCGCGGAGAAACAGGATGAAAACGCTTCCTGCATTGATGGCGGTTGCTGTGCTGTTCGGCAGCGTCCAGCTGTTTTATGCCGGTAGCGGTGAAAGCCGTGCAGCCAGTGAGTCACCACCTTCATCCGGCAACTACCGGCTGGTAGCCCATGGTGACGAGGCGTCTTGTGCGGTCAGCCGTGGCGCCGAGATTTCGCAAGGCTTGTCGCTGTTGACGGTCGCCGCGAATTGCCGCCGGGTGTTGCCCGGTGTCGAGCAGGCGAAGTTCTGGCGAGAGCAGAATGACGGCACGGTCACATTCAGCGCCAACGGCACCGATCCAATCGTCATGTTCTCAGTCGCCGATGGCGACGGTTACGAATCCTACGCGCCGGCGCTGCCGCTGCTATCGCTGGCGTCGGCCGGCAACTGACGAGCGCTATTCTGCCGCTGCGCGCGCGCCCGATTTCGCCGCCTGATGCAGACGTACAGCGTCGCCGAAGGCGCGGAAAATCTTTGCCGAGATGTTGTCAGATTCGACCCAGTACTCTGGATGCCACTGCACGCCAACAGCGAAGGCGCGGGCGTCCTTGACCGAAACCGCCTCGACAGTGCCGTCGGCGGCGACCGCTTCGACCTGCAGCTTCGGGCCAAGCCGATCGATGGCCTGGCGATGCACCGAATTGACCAGGATGTCGCCGGCGCCGAAGACCCCGGCCAGGCAGCTGCCGGGTTTTATCGACACGCTCTGGCGGATGGCGAAGCGTTCGTCCTGATTGTCGCTTGCCGGCGCACGATGGTCGAGCGAACCGACGCGTTCCTGGATTTCGGTCGCCAGCGTGCCGCCCAGTGCCACATTCATCTCCTGGATTCCGCGGCAGATGGCGAGCAGCGGTACCCCGCGCTCCACCGCCCGGCGGATCAGTGGCAACGTCGTCGCGTCGCGGGCGGAGTCGTAAGGACCATTGGCTTCGCTGGCGTCACCGCCATAGAGCGAGGGATGAACGTTGGACTTCGAACCGGTGACCATGACGCCGTCGACGGCGGAAAGCAGTTCATCGAAGTCGAGCCGGTCGCCGAAGGACGGTACCAGCAGCGGGAACACGCCTGCACCCGAAAGCGCCGCTTCAAGATATTGCTGTGGGGCGGCATGCCAGATGTAATTGTCGAACTGGCGGACGTCGGTCGATATGGCGACGAGCGGCTGGTGCATTTGGTCCGGATCCCATCGGGTGCAACGAATTATCTGCCTGCAAAATAGGCGATCCGAAGGCGCATTTCCATGGCAAGTTTCGGCGTGTCGCGTAGGCCAGTTAATCGACCTTAGACTATAGTTGCAAGATCTGCCCCAACGCCGTGAATTTCCCCGAAATGCGCCACTCAAACCGGGCTGCCACGCTGGACTCGACTCCTTGCCTGTGTATTGTCGGGCTCGAAGCCGATCCGGGCCCCGAAGCGTCCCGAATGTCGGTCAGTTGATCCAAAGGGAGGAACTTCATGGATCGTCGTTCGTTCATCCGCAAGGCCGGCACCACCGGTTTCGGCGCCGCGGCGGCTGCCGCGACACTTGCTGCGCCGGCCATCGCCCAGTCCAACCCGAAAGTGACCTGGCGGCTGGCGTCGTCCTTCCCGAAGTCGCTCGATACGATCTATGGTGGCGCCGAAGTGTTTTCCAAGATGCTGTCGGAGGCGACCGACGGCAACTTCCAGGTCCAGGTCTTCGCCGCCGGCGAACTCGTTCCCGGCCTGCAGGCCGCCGACGCCACCACTGCCGGCACCGTCGAGGCCTGCCATACGGTGGCATACTATTACTGGGGCAAGGACCCGACTTGGGCGCTGGGGGCGGCGGTTCCGTTTTCGCTCAACGCGCGCGGCATAAACGCCTGGCACTATCATGGCGGCGGCATCGATCTGTTCAACGAGTTCCTGGCGACGCAGGGTCTGTTCGGGCTGCCGGGCGGCAATACCGGCGTGCAGATGGGCGGCTGGTTCCGCAAGGAGATCAAAACGGTCGCCGACCTTTCCGGCCTCAAGATGCGTATCGGTGGTTTTGCCGGCAAAGTGGTGCAAAGGCTCGGCGTAGTTCCGCAGCAGATCGCCGGTGGCGACATTTATCCGGCGCTGGAAAAAGGCACGATCGACGCCGCCGAATGGGTTGGCCCCTACGACGACGAGAAGCTCGGCTTCTACAAGGTTGCGCCCTATTACTACTATCCCGGCTGGTGGGAAGGTGGACCGACCGTCCATCTGATGTTCAACAAGGCGAAATACGACGAACTTTCGCCGGCTTACAAGTCGCTGGTGCACACTGCCGCCCAAGCGGCCGACGCCAACATGCTGCAGAAATACGACTACCTCAACCCGGCGGCGGTGAAGCGGCTGGTTGCCGGCGGCGCCAAGTTGAGCCCGTTCAGCCAGGAGATCATGGCCGCCTGTTTCGAAAAGGCCAACGAAGTCTATGCCGAGATGGAAGCCTCGAACGCGCCGTTCAAGAAGATCTGGGACTCGATCAAGGCGTTCCGCAAGGAGCATTATCTCTGGGCGCAGGTGGCCGAGTACAATTACGACACCTTCATGATGGTCCAGCAGCGCAACGGCAAGCTCTAGAATATTCTGCGACGCCGAGTGGCTCCACTCGGCGTCGCAGAAAAGGGCTAAAACAAAGCGGATGTCCCGTTTGGTTTGAATGCATTCCGCTCCAGGCGTTTGATGGATCTCGTCAAAGGACCGCGAGCCACGCCCCGCGGTCCTTCCCTGTCAGCCTTCGGACGCACTGACTTCGACCAGTACTCCACCCGGCGCATGGCAATAGAACGTCGTCGACTGGATGCGGCCGCGCATTAGCTGCTGGACCTCGCCCGGTTGCAGGCCGGCATCGGCAAGCCCGGCTCGCTTTGCATGCACAAACTCCGGCTTGCCGACGAAGAAGCCAACGTGAAAGCCGTCCGGATAGCTGGCGGGCTCGCCTTTCCCCGGCTTCATCAGATTGAGGATGAAGCCATCGATGCCACGCAGAACCGCGAAGGCGTCCTTGCCGCGCACGGCGACAAATTCAAAGCCGAAATGGCTGGTGAAGAAGCGGGCAAGGCCGGCAACTTCGGTGGTGACGAGATTTATGTGGTTCAGTTTCATGATGCGTCTCCTGCCACGGGTTGAATGCGGACAGGCTTCGACCGAAGAGCGCAAACCGGCGGGACCGCTACATCCGAAAATCCGGACGTGACCCGACCGGCTCGCGAGTTTCGCCTCGCTTGCCGGCCGCGGGTTCTCCCACAAGTAATGTGGCGAACAGGCTTCCCCGAGCATCGTGCTCAGGACGGGAAGAGCCGGACTACCGAACCGGCAATGTCTTTTTCGGCGTAGTTTCTGTAACCGGTCGCCCCGCCGGTGGCAACTGGCCCGATCGATCAGCCCTGAGGCACTACCAGGACCTTGACCTCACCTGGTGCCGACGGGTTGGCAATGATCGCCACCGCCTCGTCGAGGTCGACTTGTCGCGATATCAGCCGGTCTACCTCGATCGCACCCGAGGCGATGAGATCGGCGGCCCGGCGATGGGTAAAGGGATTGAGGAAGGAGCCCAGGACCTTCAACTCGCGGAACAGCAGGTCGAACGGTTCGAACGCCGCTTTCATGCCTTGCGGCATGACGCCGACGACGACAATTGTGCCGCCCGCCTTGGCCAGCCGCATCGCCTGCTCGACGGTGTCTTTCACGCCGGCGCATTCGAACACCACGTCGACGCCGCCCGGCATCAAACCCGACCGGCCGACGATCGCGTCGGTGATGTCGGAAGCGCTGGGATCGACCGTCGCCGTTGCGCCAAGTTCCTCGGCAAGGGCGCGCCGCGAGGCCTGGCGCGTCGACAGGATGATGGTCGTCGCACCGGCGAGCTTTGCCAGTTGAACGGTGAGCAGGCCGATCACGCCGCCGCCGAGCACGGCAACCGACGAACCTGGTCTGATCGCGGCAAGGTCCACGCCATGCAGGCAGCAGCCGAGCGGCTCGCAGAACGCACCATGCGTCGGCGTCAGATCGCCTGGCAGGACGAAAGCCTGTTTCTGCGGCAGGGCAAGATATTCGGCAAAGCCGCCATCGCGATGGATGCCGATGGCACGCAGATTGCCGCAGAGGTTGACCCGGCCGGCCTGGCAATGCGCGCACCGGCCGCAGGCGATGTTGGGATCGCCGGTGACGCGGTCGCCGACGGCAAAGCCGGATACGGCAGGTCCGATCGCCTCGACGATGCCGGAGAATTCATGGCCGAGAGTCACCGGCGGCGTGCACGGGAATTCGCCATGGAAAAGATGCCGGTCGGTGCCGCAGACGCCGCACGCCTCGATCCGCACCAGCAGCTCGTCCGGTCCGGCAGTCGGTTTCTCGACCTCGCACACGGCGAGGCCGCCCACTCGCTCCAGTCGCACCGCCTTCATGGCTGCCGGGCCTTCGTCAATTGAAACTCGGTGGTTGCGACAGATCGGTTGCCGGTGCCGCCGGTTTCGCGGGCGGCTTTTCGTCGAAGCTTGGCGGCTGCGACAGGTCCTGCGCGCCGGGCGCAGCGGGTGCCGTGCTGCCACCGGCCGGCGGCGTGCCGAGCGGCGACAGGCTGGGCATCTCCGGCACCTTGATGTCGATCGTCGCTGGATCGACGACGGCGCCTTTGTAGTGCATCACCATCTGCGGGAAGGCGATGGTCAGGCCGATCATGATCACCTGGATACAGACGAACGGCACTGCGCCCCAATAGATCTGCCCGGTGGTGACGGGCGCGATCTGTTTGCCGGTGAGCCGGTCGAGATAGGGCACGCGTGCGGCGACCGAGCGCAGATAAAACAGCGCGAAGCCGAACGGTGGATGCATGAAGCTGGTCTGCATGTTAACCCCGAGCAGCACGCCGAACCAGATCAGGTCGATGCCGAGCTTGTCGGCCGCCGGCGCCAAAAGCGGCACGATGATGAAGGCGAGCTCGAAGAAATCGAGGAAGAAGGCGAGCACGAAGACGAGGATGTTGACGCCAATCAGGAAACCGACTTCACCGCCCGGCAGCGACGTCAACAGGTGCTCGACCCAGATGTGGCCATTGACGCCGTAGAAGGTCAGCGAGAACACCCGCGCGCCGATCAGGATGAACAGCACGAAGGACGACAGCCGCGTCGTTGAGGCCAGCGCCTGCTTGACCACGTCGAGCGACAGCCGCCCCTTCATCGCCGCCATCGCCAGCGCGCCGACGGCGCCCATGGCGCCGCCCTCCGTCGGCGTGGCGATGCCGAGGAAAATGGTACCCAGCACCAGGAAGATCAGCGCCAGCGGCGGGATCAGCACGATGATCACCTGCTGTGCCAACCTCGACATCAGGTTGATCTTCAGGCGCTGGTCGATGATCGCCACGACATAGATGAAGATCACGCCGATGGTGGCGCCGAGGATATCGGCATTGCCGCCATGGTTTGGCGCGAGGTAGCGATACGCGGCATAGGAAACCACCACCGCCGCCAGCAGCGCCGCCAGCAGCGACAGCACACCGTGACCGAGCGTGCGGGCCTCCAGCGGCAGTGCCGGCATCGACTTCGGCCGGACGATCGACATGAGCAGGATGTAGAGCATGTAGATGCCGGTCAAAATGAGCCCGGGGATCAGCGCCCCCTTGTACATATCGCCGACCGAGCGGCCGAGCTGGTCGGCCAGCACGATCAGCACCAGTGACGGCGGGATGATCTGGGCGAGCGTGCCCGATGCTGCGATGACGCCGGATGCTAGCCGCCGGTCGTAGCCGTAGCGCAGCATGATCGGCAGCGAAATCAGCCCCATGGCAATGACGGAAGCCGCCACCACGCCGGTCGTCGCGGCCAGCAGCGCGCCGACGAAAATCACGGCATAGGCCAGGCCACCACGAACCGGTCCGAACAACTGGCCGATCGTGTCGAGCAGGTCTTCGGCCATGCCGGATCGTTCGAGCACGATGCCCATGAAGGTGAAGAACGGGATCGCCAGCAGCGTGTCGTTCGACATCACCCGGCTGCCGTAGAAATTGTCCGGCAACGCGTGCAGCAACGGCCAGGCGAGGTTGATCGAGCCGCCCGAATAGGGCGACAGCAGCACGCCGATGAAGAAGAACATCAGGCCGTTGGCGGCAAGCGAGAAGGCGACGGGGTAGCCGATCAGCAGGAAGAAGATCAGCGAGGCGAACATGATCGGCGCCATGTTCTGGGCGATGAACTCGATCACGAGCGCACCTCTTCGACGAGCGCCTTGGCTTCTAGCTCGGCCTGTTCATGCACCGATATGAATGGAGTGGGATCGTCCATATGACCGCGCATGATGGCGATTTTCTTGATGATTTCGGAAATGCCCTGCAGCGCAAGCAGGAAAAAGCCGACCAGCAGGATCGCCTTCGCCGGCCAGATGATCAGCCCGCCGGAATTGTTCGACATCTCGCCGCTGCGATACGACAGCGACACATAGGGAACGAAATAGACCACCATCAATGTCACGAACGGCATCAGGAAGAAGACGTGACCGAAAAGGTCGATCCAGTGCTGCACGCGGCGCGAGAACATGCCGTAGACGATGTCGATGCGGATATGGTCGTTCTGCTTCAGCGTGTAGGCGGCGGCCAGCATGAAGGCGGCGCCGAACAGATACCACTGCAATTCCAGCCAGGCGTTCGAGGACATGTCGAACAGCTTGCGGATGACGGCGTTAGCGGCGCTTACCAGAATTGCGAGCAGGATCAGCCTCGATACCCATTTGCCGATGAATTCGTTCAAACGGTCAATGGTTCTGGAAAGAGCGAGAAGCCCTGCCATGCATTCCTCCCTTGTGTCAGAGCGCGGCGGTTCCCTGTCCGTTGCGCCGCTGTGGACCAACGGTATGCAGTGCGTGGTTCGGCGGGTCAACACGGGCCTGCCCGCATAAACACAGTTGTGAGGTGACGACCGGCAAAAAAGCTGCCGCGTCCTTTGCATGTCCAAGGACATGCGGCTCTTTCACCAACCAAAGTCGGGTGCGGCTCAGGCGATCTTCTGTTGGTCGCGGCCGGCGCCGATCAGCACAAGCATGGCGACGAGGAACAGGTACATCCAGGCATCGCGCCATTCGAGCGGGAAATAGCCGGCCCATAGCGATTCGGCCATGCCGAAAGCGGCGGCGCCCAGTGCCGCCCGCAGCGGCGAAAGATAGCCGCCTACTGCCGTCACGAACAGGATCTTCAACCCGTAGACCAGGCCGGTGCCGAAGCTGATGTTGCCGTAGTAGAAGCCGGCGAGCACGCCGGCCAGCGCAGCGCAAAGGCCGCCGAAAAGCACCGCACGCCGAAACACCGCGCGGACATCGACACCGCACATCGCAGCAGCCTTGGGATCGTCGGAAACGGCGCGCCAACTGCGGCCGAAGCTCGAATGTGTGAAGCCCCACGCAGCCAGCGCAATGGCCGCCAGCACGGCAGCGCAATCGAGCAACTGGATCAGCGTCAACGTCGCCTTGAAGCTGGCACTCTGCGCGAAGACGATGGTCTGGGCCAGCATCGGTGGCAACCACAGATCGTGGGTGTTGGCGGCGATGCGGCTGGCTTCCGACAAGACCAGCAATATACCGAGCGTTGTCACCACGATCGCATTGGGCGAGCGGTCGGCCAAGGGTTCGAAGATGCTTCGTGACAGAACGTGGCTGATCAGCGCCGCGTAGAGAAACGCCGCAACTATGCCGAGCGCGACCGATGCAAGCAGCGTCAGCCACAGTGCCTGATAGCCGAATGCCGCGGTGAGGATCATCGTTTGCCCGCAAAAGGCGAACAGCGCGCCATAGGCAAGATTGGTGCGGTGCAGGATGCCGTTAGTCAGCACATAGCCGAAGGCAAGCAGTGCGTAGAGCGCGCCCGAATGCAGCCCGTTCAGAACCTGCTGGAAGAAATAGAGCATGCAAAATCCTCGGTGCATGGCTCCGAATAATCGGAAATCGACTTTCGCTGGGATCATGCACAAAATCAAAGTGCTACAAGCCGCGGCGCTCGCAGCCGTGAAGAGCGTTGCACTCGGAATCTAACTTGTCAAATGCGATTTATCGGTTAGATTTCATCGCATGACGGTATCCTGGACTCCGCACCGCTTCACCGGCGGCATGCTTGCGCTCGACACGGCGAACACCGTTGTGCTGCGGCACCATCCGGAGAAAACCTTCGACCGTTTCGACGATCCCGCCGAGATTGCCCGCTTTGCCGAAGCCGCCAGCGGCTTTCGCGCCGCCGAGCTCGGCGGCAGGCGGCTGGAGGCCCCGTCGCCGGACAAGATCGCGCCGGTGGTACTGTCGATCCGCGAAACCACCGATCGGCTGTTTCGCCGCGCGGTGTCGAAAGGTGCGATCGCCACCGCCGACATGCCTGAATTCCTGGAAGCCTGCGCCGACGGCCTCGCCCATGGCCGCACCGAAATCGGGACGCTTGGAAAACCGTTCGGCGACCCGGCGACGCCGATCGCCTTTGAGGCGGCATTGGCGGTCTCGGCGCTGTCGCTGCTGCGCGGCGACACCATCGCCAGGCTGAAGATTTGTCCCAACTGCAGCTGGCTGTTTGTCGACCGAAGCCGCAATTCCAGCCGCCTTTGGTGCGACATGGCGGTATGCGGCAACCGCCAGAAGGCAAACCGTCACTATCGCCGCCGGACGGCGGCGAACGAGGTCCACAATGGCGAGGTCCAGAATGGCTAGGCTGTTTTCGCGCTCGATCGTTGTCGGGGTTGCGCTGATTGTGGCTGCAGCGCTCGGCGCCTGTCGCGAGACGGGCACGGACGACAACGGCGATGGCAAATTGTTCGAGATTTCAGGCAAGATATTCGTGTTCAACTATCGCCTCGCCAGGGCGACCTACCTCGTTACGCTGCGGCCGTTGCGGCCGATGGGGGAGGGGCAGGTCGCGGTCGCCAGCTTCCAAAACCCGGCCGGCGGCGAGCCGCTGGCAGTCGAGCAGAAAATCTGGCCGAAGCTCGACAAGGTGACGCTGGAGAGTCCGGCGCTTCAATGCGTCGTCAAGGACAAGCCTTACGCGATCGCGATCAGCATCAAGGACGCTGACGGCACGATCCTCCAGAAGATCGACACCACTCTGATGTCGACGGAGGACCAGTCCGTCCTGCCCGACCGGCCGCTGGTCATCGATCAGCTTTATACGCCCAATCCGGACCTTGCCGGCCACCCGGACGGCAAGTTGCCGAACGAACCTAAGCCCGACTGTTCGAAAGGTCTCTGACGCATTTTTCGACGGCATCGGATGGCGCGGAATTTTATTGCTGTCGAAAACAGCCGACGCGCGGTTTCTTACGCCGGCGGGCGCGGCGTTGATGATTTGTTGCGGACCGCCTGGCGGCTTCGATTTTGTTTGACCTCCCCGGCAAGGGAAGAAAGACTATAGGTACTTGACTCCGACGTTGGCCGCGCACCCTCCAGGTGCGGCTTCCGCACAGGAAATGCCTGATGACGCTGCACAATGTCGCGCTCGACGACAAGTTCGACCTGGCAAAGGAGCGCATCTTCCTGTCGGGTGCCCAAGCAGTCATCCGCATGCTTCTGATGCAACGCGAGCGCGACCGCCGGGCTGGCCTGAACACCGCCGGTTTCGTCTCCGGTTATCGCGGCTCGCCGCTCGGCGGCCTCGACATGCAGCTGTGGAAGGCCCGGGACCAGCTCGCGCAGTCGGACATCGTCTTCCAGCCCGGTCTCAACGAGGAGCTCGCCGCCACCGCCTGCTGGGGCTCGCAGCAGGCCGAATTGCTGGGCGAGGGCACTCGTGACGGCGTTTTTTCGGTCTGGTACGGCAAGGGTCCGGGCGTCGACCGCTCCGGCGACGTGTTCCGTCACGCCAATCTCGCCGGCTCGTCGAAACATGGCGGCGTGCTGGCCCTGATGGGTGACGACCACATGGCCGAATCCTCGACCAACGCGCATGCCACCGAGTTCCTGTTTGTCGACACCATGGTGCCGATCCTCAATCCGGCCGGTGTCCAGGAGATCATCGACTACGGCCTCTACGGCTTTGCCATGTCGCGTTATGCCGGCACCTGGGCGGCGATCAAATGCGTCAAGGACAACATCGAATCGACGGCCTCGGTCGATGCCGCGCTCGACCGGCTAGATATCGTCATCCCGGACTTCGACATGCCGCCCGGCGGCCTCAACATCCGTAACGAGATCGACATGCTCGGCCAGGAGGAGCGGTTGCATGAATACAAGCGCGCCGCTGCTTCGGCCTTCATCCACGCCAACGGGCTGAACCGGATCGTCTATTCAGGCGGCAGCAGCCCGAAGCTTGGCATCGTCACCATCGGCAAGAGTTATCTCGACGTTCGGCAGGCGCTCGAAGACATAGGCATCGACGAAGTGGCCGCCAATCGTATCGGTATCAGGCTGTTCAAGGTCGGCTGCCCGTGGCCGCTCGACCTGCAGCACATCGCCGACTTTGCTCGCGGCCTAGACACCATCGTTGTCGTCGAGGAGAAACGCTCGCTGATCGAGGTGCAACTGCGCGAGAACCTTTACGGCACCGCCACGCAGCCGGTCATCGTCGGCAAGAAAAACGAACGCGGCGACTGGCTGTTCCCGGCCAAGGGCGCGCTCGACCCCAACGACATTGCCATCGCACTCGGCGAGAGGATCTTGCTAACGATCGGCCCGTCGGAAGAAATTGCCGCACGGGTGGCGAAATTGCGCCAGTTCCAGGCGATGCTGGCCGACACGTCAGACATCGCCTCGCGCACGCCCTTCTTCTGCTCCGGCTGCCCACACAATTCCTCGACCAAGGTGCCGGACGGCTCGCTCGCCGCCGCCGGAATCGGGTGTCATTTCATGGCGCTGTGGATGGACCGCAACACCGTCGGCTTCACTGCCATGGGCGGCGAGGGCGCGCAGTGGGTCGGCCAGGCGCCGTTCTCGAAGCGCGAGCACATCTTCCAGAATCTGGGCGATGGGACCTACAACCACTCGGGTGTGCTGGCGATCCGCTTCGCGCTGTCGACCGACGCCAACATCACCTACAAAATCCTCTACAATGACGCCGTCGCGATGACCGGCGGGCAGCCGCACGAGGGCGGCCTGACGGTGGACATGATCGCCAGGCAGGTGCGCGCCGAGGGCGTCGAGCGCATCGCCATCGTCACCGACGAGCCGGACAAATATACCGGCAAGGTGGAATTTCCCGCCGGCGCCACCATCCACCACCGCGACGACCTCGATCTCGTCCAGCGCGAGTTGCGTTCGGTCAAGGGCGTCTCGGTGCTGCTCTACGACCAGACCTGCGCCGCCGAGAAGCGCCGCCGCCGCAAACGCGGCACCTTCCCCGATCCCGACAAGCGCATCTTCATCAACGAGCTGGTCTGCGAAGGTTGCGGCGATTGCGGCGTGCAGTCGAATTGCGTCTCGATCCAGCCGGTCGAGACCGAATTCGGCCGCAAGCGCAAGATCGACCAGTCGAGCTGCAACAAGGACTTCTCTTGCGTCAATGGTTTCTGCCCGTCCTTCGTCACCGTCCACGGCGCCAAAATCAGGAAAGCCGAAGGCATAGCCGGCGCGGCCGACCCGCTCGCGGGGGTGCCGGCGCCGGCGCAATTTACGCTCGGTGAACAAGGCTGGGCGGCAATCATCGACGGTGTCGGCGGCACCGGCGTCGTCACCATTGGCGCAGTGCTCGGCATGGCAGCCCACCTCGAAGGCAAGGGCTGCGGCATGATCGACATGGCCGGCCTCGCACAAAAGGGCGGCTCCGTGTTCACCCATGTCCGTATTGCCCGCACGCCGGACGACATCCACGCCATTCGCGTATCGGCCGGCAAGGCCGATCTCGTGCTTGGCTGCGATCTCGTCGTTTCGGGTGCAAAGAAGGTGCTGGCCGCGGTGCGCGAAGGCTATACCATCTTCCTCGCCAACACCGCCGAGATCATGCCGGGCGAGTTCGCCCGTTCGGCCGATTTCTCGCTGCCTATCGAGCGGCTGAAGAAAGCGATAAGAACTGCCGCGGGCGACGACAAGGCGCATTTCTTCGACGCCACCCGCACCGCCACCGCGCTGTTCGGCAGTTCGCTCGGCGCCAACATGTTTATGCTCGGCTTTGCCTTCCAGCATGGCGGCTTGCCGCTGTCGGACGAGGCGGTCGAGAAGGCAATCGAGCTCAACGGCGAGGCGGTGGCGATGAATATCGCGGCATTTCGCTGGGGTCGCCGCGCCGCCCACCAGCCGGATTTCGTGCGCGGCCTTCTCACCCAGCCGGGCAAGGCCACGCAGCCTGCCGCGATTGCCGAGACGCTGGCCGACATCATTGCCCGCCGCGTCGCCTTCCTGACCGCCTATCAGAACGCCGCCTATGGCAAGCGCTATGCCGACAGACTGGCAGCGCTGCGTAAGGCCGAAACCAAGGTCGTGCCCGGTTCGACCGTGGTGACCGAAGCTGCCGCAAAGAACCTGTTCAAGCTGATGGCTATCAAGGACGAATACGAGGTGGCGCGGCTCTATACCGACGGCTCCTTTGCCGCAGATCTCGCAAAGCAGTTCCAGAGTTACGACAGGCTCGAATTCCATCTCGCACCGCCGATCATGGGCAGGCGCGGCAGTGACGGCAAGCCGAAGAAATCGAGCTTTGGTCCGTGGATGATGAACGGGTTCCGCCTGCTGGCGGCGATGAAGGGCCTGCGCGGCACCGCTTTCGACCTGTTCGGCTACAGCGCCGAGAGGCGTATGGAGCGGCAGCTTCTTGCCATCTATGAAGCCGACCTGGAGCTTGTCGCCGGCGCGCTGGCACCGGGCAAGATCGAGGCCGCTGCCGCGCTTGTCTCGGTGCCGGCGCTCATCCGCGGCTATGGCCACGTCAAGCGGGCCAGTGCCGAAAAAGCCGCCGGCGAACGCCAGCGTCTGCTCGACCGCCTTTCGACGGCGCCACTGCGGCCGCAGCTTCAAGCCGCCGAATGATTCCGCACCGTGATACGCCTTGTTTACCTGAACGGTAGTTTCCCTGTTTCCGCAGCGTCAGCGGGGGATCCCGGCAGGTCTCAAACCGCCTCTCTAAACCTTTCTTAAGGCCAATGTGACACTGCTGGGTTCCCAAGGGTTGGGATCCAGGCGTGAATCTGAAAAGACAAAACGAGATTCCGGTCGACGTTTACATTCCGTTCGTGGAAACTCTGTTTCGCGACGGCGTTACGCTTTCGATCGGCATTGTCGCGCAGACCTTCCTGATCGGCCTTGTCTGGTGGAAAAGCGGCGACCCGCTTTATCTGCTTGTCGCGATCGCGATGGTTCTCGTCGGCATCTTCCGTATGAGAAACTTCCGCAAATACAACAGCTTGCCCCCGCCGGCGACCTGGGAAGAGGCGCACAAGCGCGAGAACGACTACATCCTCTATGGCTCCTTGCACGGGCTCACGCTTGGCGCCTTCTGCCTGCTTGGCATCTATTTTGCGCGCGACAATTTCGCTGAGATCGCCTCCGTCTGCCTGACGCTGGCCACGGCCACCTCCATTGCCGGGCGCAACTATGGCTCCCCGCGCATGGTCACCATCCTGACGCTTGCCTTGACGTGGCCGATCTCGTTGGGGTTCCTTTTACGTGGCGATATCTACCACATCCTTCTCGGGCTCCTGTCCGCCCCATTCCTGTTTGCTATTCGCAAATTCGCCGACACGGTCCGCGACGTGCTTTTTGCCGCCGTCTCGGAGGAAAAAAAGGCGAACCGCATCGCACAGCGTTTCAACCGCGCCCTCAACACCATGTCGCATGGTCTTGTCATGCTCGGTCCGGACGGCCGGGTAGCGGTGGCCAATGCCGAAGCCGCGCACCTGATGTCGCTCAAATCGCCGGATGCCTTGCTCGGACGGTCGATCCACGGTCTGCTGATGCGCGGCGTTGCCGGCGGCATGCTGGCGCCGAAGGATTGCCGCTACATCGAAGCCCAACTGACGCGCGCCCTGCGCGAGGGCCGCGACCGCAAGGTTCTGGTCTCGCTCGCCAACGGCCAGCACTATGAATTTTCTGCCCGGGAAGGCAGCCAGGAACTGGGCGTCATCACTTTCGAGGATGTGACCGCCCGCGTCGAGGCGGAGGACAAGATCCGCTTCATGGCGCGCTACGACAGTCTCACCGGTCTGCCCAATCGCGCCTATTTCCATGAGCTGGTCGTGGAGGCCATGGCCTCGGGCGATCCGGATCGTCTCTGCGGGCTGGTCGTGCTCGACCTCGACGATTTCAAGAGCGTAAATGATACGCTCGGCCATCCGGTCGGTGACGGTTTGATCTACGCCGTCGCTGAGCGGCTGGCCGCGATCGCCGGGCCAGGTATCACCGTCAGCCGCTTCGGCGGCGACGAGTTCATGATCTTCTTCGAACGCATCGAAGATGAAAGCCATCTGACCGGCCAGGTTGATGAGATCTTTGTCAATCTACAGGGCGAGGTCGATGTCGCCGGCCACGGATTGCGCATCCAGGCCAGCGGAGGTGCGGCGCTCTCGCGGGTCAGGGATACCGACGTCGATGCCATGATCGTCAAGGCCGACCTTGCACTCTACAAGGCAAAGGAGCTTGGCAAGAACGGCTGGCGGCTGTTCGAGGCCTCCATGGACGCTGCCTTCCGCAGCCGCCAGCTGATGAAGGCGGATCTGCGCAGTGCGGTGGAAAACAAGGAGCTGCGAGTCGTCTACCAGCCGATCGTCGCGATGAACACGATGCGGATCGCCAGTTGCGAGGCGCTGTGCCGCTGGGATCATCCCGACCTCGGGCCGATCTCCCCCGGTATCTTCATTCCTCTTGCGGAGGAAATGGGCATCATTTCCGACATCAGCACTTTCGTCCTGCATGCGGCCTGCACGGAATGCGCCAAATGGCCGGCCCAGACCAGCGTGTCGGTCAATCTCTCGGCCAAGGATTTCCGCAATCGTGATGTCATCCAGAAGGTTCGCGATGCGCTGGCCGGTTCCGGTCTGCCGGCCGACCGCCTCGAGATCGAGGTCACCGAGACGGCGCTGCTCGATGACAAGTCGCTGACACGCCAATATATCGAGGAATTGAAGCGGCTCGGCGTTCGCATCGCGCTCGACGATTTCGGTACCGGTTATTCGAGCCTCAGCTATCTCCACAAACTGCCGCTCGACAAGATCAAGATCGATCGCTCGTTCCTGATCGACGTTACCCAGAACAGCCGGTCGCTCGAATTGCTCAAGGGCATCGTCAACCTGTCACGGCCGCTGGGACTTTCGGTTACCGTCGAAGGTGTCGAGACCTTCGAACAGCTCAAGATCCTAGCATTGCAGGTCAAGCCGGACCTGGTCCAGGGCTTTCTGTTCGGGTCGGCACTCAGCGCGTCCGGCATCGAGACGATGTCAAGCACCGTCTGGCCATTCGCCAAAGACATCCAGACCGCAAGGAAGGCGCCGCGGCGCTGATTTGCGCTGAAAACCGCGTATTTTAGTATAATTTTATTAATTGTTAACCTTAACGAGCGGTAAACGAGCTCGTACTTATTTTCATCTTTACATCTCATGACCCGTCCGTAGTGTCGGCTGGTGGCGGTAATCGCGGGGAATAGAGTTCATGTGTGCCCAGTTGAGTTCGCTCGGCCATGCGGCGAGCGCGGGCGGTGAAAATTCGTCCGAAACTATGTCTAGTTTCGCCAGGAATGTTTCGGCGATGCTGGAGCGGACGGAATACCGCCGTTGCGACAAGGGCGAGGATCTCGAGGACATCTATCGCCTGCGCTACAAGTCGTACCGTTCCAACGATATGGTTCCCGATAACGAGAACCACACCATTCACGACGAACTCGACGAGGTGCCTAACGTCTTCCGGTTCGGTGTCTACATCGACCAGGAACTCGTCAGCACACTGCGTATTCATCACGTAACGCTGTCGACGCCAAGATCGCCTTCCACCAAAGCTTTCGGTGACATCGTCATGCCGATGCTCGAGGAGGGCATGAGCTTCGTCTGCCCCAGTCGGTTCGCCTCCGACCCGGAATGGTCGCGCGTCTATCCGCAAATACCCTATCTCACGCTGCGGCTCGCCGGCATGGCATGTTTTCACTTCAACGCGCCCTATTGCCTTTCGACCATCCGCGAGGATCACGCCGGCTTCTACAAGCGGATCTACTACGCCGAGAAGATCAGTGAGCCTCGTGCCTATCCTGGCGTCTATAACAAGGTCGTGCTCTACCGTGCTGATGTTGGCGCTATTCGCGAACGGTCGCTGTCGCGCTTTCCATTCTTCCGTTCGACGCCAATGGAGCAGCGTATGTTATTCAATGCGCCCGGTGCCGGCGAACTCGCTCCGCTGACCATCCTGCCAACCGCCAAGTATTTTCGCGAAGCCGCCTGAACGAGCCCATGGAGCCTTCCGGTAGCTTCGGCGTTCTGGATAACGGCAAGGGTGCTGGTGGTAGGTCGGCACGGCCGATATCCGCCACGTATCGCTTCGACAGCCATCCGATCAAAGGAACCGATATGACCATTTCCACGCTCGCCCTCACCCCGCTTATCTCACTGATTGCAGGCGTGCTGATCCTGGTGATGCCGCGGCTGCTCAATTATATCGTCGCCCTTTATCTGATCGTTGTCGGCCTGCTCGGGCTGTTCCCGCATCTCGCCAGCTAACGACATCGGCAATAGCGGACCTGCCATCCATTGTGATTGGTATCGCCGCGCTCCGACCCGCCTCGTTTCGGGGGTTGGGTCAGTCATAGCCGCTGCGCACGTTGCGCCACATCATTGACGCAGCGATTTCAAGTTTCGCTTGAGACTGTTGGCTGCGGCGATGCGGCAATAGCGCCATTGCCCTTAACGCGGCTTTTCGCTATGTGCCTGAAAGATGTCTTCGAAGGGGTATTCCTATGGCTGAACACACGCCGACCGGTCCTGTCGAACTGGGCGCGAAGATGGACTATGCCGAGCACGACCGCACCTATGCCGGCTTCCTGATGCTGGCCAAATACGGGTCGCTGTTTTGCGCCGCAGTGCTTCTGGCCATGGCGTTCGGCTTCTTTGTGGGCGGCTTCTTCTCGGGGACCATCCTGTTCGTTCTGATCCTGGCCGTCGGCGCCTTTATTCTCCGATAACTCCTCCAATTTTTGTCGAGGACGCCGCCGGGGGCCGGCCGGCGTCTTGCGGTAACGGGTTGCGGCCGAAAGGATCATGCGGTGGGACAGACGGTTTTCATCCCTCGTGAGCTCGACGCGAACGAACCGCGCGTCGCGGCCTCGCCCGACACGGTGAAGCGGCTGGCGGCGCTGGGTTTCGACGTGGTCGTCGAAGCTGGCGCCGGCGCGGCGTCGCGCATTCCCGACGAGGAGTTTGCCAAGGCCGGCGCCGCGATCGGCAAGGCCGGCGATGTTTCCAGGGCTGATGTCGTGCTGAAGGTGCGCCGGCCGAGCGATGCCGAGCTGAAAGTCTATCGGCCGGGCACTGCCGTGATCGCCATCATGGATCCCTATGGCAACGATGCCGGCGTCGCCGCGTTGGCCAGGGCCGGTGCTACTGCTTTTTCCATGGAGTTCATGCCGCGCATCACCCGCGCCCAGTCGATGGACGTTCTATCCAGCCAGGCGAACCTCGCCGGCTATCAGGCGGTGATCGACGCGGCTGCCGAATATGACCGGGCGTTGCCGATGATGATGACGGCGGCTGGCACGGTACCGGCGGCGAAGGCCTTCATCATGGGCGTCGGCGTCGCCGGTCTGCAGGCCATCGCCACCGCGCGCCGCCTCGGCGCCGTGGTCACCGCCACCGATGTGCGCCCGGCTGCCAAGGAGCAGGTTGCTTCGCTCGGCGCAAAGTTCCTGGCGGTCGAGGACGAGGAATTCAAGGCGGCCGAGACGGCCGGCGGCTACGCCAAGGAAATGTCCAGGGAGTATCAGGCCAAGCAGGCGGCGCTGACCGCCGAGCACATCGCCAAGCAGGACATCGTCATCACCACCGCGCTGATACCGGGCCGGCCGGCGCCGAAGCTGGTTTCTGCGGCAATGGTCGCCTCGATGAAACCCGGCTCGGTGATCGTCGACCTTGCGGTCGAGCGTGGCGGCAACGTCGAGGGCGCCGTTCCGGGGCAGGTGGTGACCACCGCCAACGGGGTAAAGATCGTCGGCCATCTCAACGTTCCCGGTCGCGTCGCCGCCTCCGCCTCGCTGCTCTATGCGAGAAACCTCTATGCCTTCCTCGAGACGCTGGTTGACAAGGCGACGAAGACGCTTGCCATCAACCGCGACGACGAGCTGGTCAAGGCAACCATGCTGACCGATGCTGGCAAGGTCGTGCATCCCGCCTTCGTCAGGGCTGAGCAGGAGCCGCCAAAGGGCCAACATGTCGAACCGCCGGCCATTCCGGCCAAGACGATGGTTGCCGAGGCTTCGGCAAAGCCGGCTGCGAAGAGGCCGGCCGCTTCGAGGAAGCCCAAGACCACCGGAGGGATCGCGTGATGGATCAGACCCTGCAGAAAGCCCTCGACCAGCTCGACCAGGCCACAGCTGCCGTCCGCCTTGCGGTCCAGAACCTGGCCACCGCGCCCGGCACCGAGGCCGCTGGTGACGCCGCGCACGCGCTGTCCGGCGGCGCGATCGATCCCTTCGTCTTCCGCTTCGCCATCTTCGTGCTGGCGATCTTCGTCGGCTACTACGTCGTCTGGTCGGTCACGCCGGCGCTGCACACGCCATTAATGGCGGTCACCAACGCCATTTCCTCCGTCATCGTCGTCGGCGCGTTGCTTGCCGTCGGCATCTCGGCCTCGGGCATCGCCACCGGCTTCGGCTTTGTTGCGCTGATGCTGGTATCGGTCAACATCTTCGGCGGCTTCCTCGTCACCCAGCGCATGCTGGCCATGTACAAGAAGAAGGAAAAGTAGGCCGCTATGAACGCCAACTTCGCCTCCTTCCTCTATCTGGTCTCCGGCATCCTGTTCATCCTGGCATTGCGCGGCCTGTCGCATCCGACCACCAGCCGCCAGGGCAACATGTACGGCATGATCGGCATGGGCATCGCCATTGTCACGACGCTGGCGCTGGCCACCCCTTCCGCCGGCCGCTTTGCGCTGATCGTGCTCGGCCTCGCCATCGGCGGCTCGGTCGGTGCGGTCACGGCACGGCGCATTGCCATGACCTCGATGCCGCAGCTGGTCGCCGCCTTCCACTCGCTGGTCGGTCTTGCCGCGGTCATGGTGGCGGCCGCCGCCATCTATGCGCCGGAAAGTTTCGGCATCGGCACCGTCGCCGATATCCATGCCCAGGCGCTGATCGAGATGAGCCTCGGCGTTGCCATCGGCGCCGTCACCTTCACCGGCTCGGTCATCGCCTTCTTGAAGCTCGACGGCCGCATGTCGGGCAAGCCGATCATGATCGGCGGCCGTCACTTCATCAACGCAGCCCTGGGCATAGCGCTCATTGTGCTGATCATGCTGCTCGTCACCACCGAGTCCAAGCTGGTGTTCTGGCTGATCGTTGCCGCCTCGCTCGTGCTCGGCGTCCTTCTCATCATCCCGATCGGCGGCGCCGACATGCCGGTGGTCGTATCGATGCTCAATTCCTATTCGGGCTGGGCAGCGGCGGCACTCGGTTTCACGCTCGGCAATCTGGCGCTGATCATCACCGGCGCGCTGGTCGGCTCATCGGGCGCCATCCTGTCCTACATCATGTGCAAAGGCATGAACCGAAGCTTCATCTCGGTCATCCTCGGCGGCTTCGGCGGCGAGACATCAGCCGCTGCCGACGACGGCATCGAGCGCACCGTCAAGCAGGGCTCTGCCGAGGATGCCGCCTATCTGATGATGAATGCGCAAAAGGTCATCATCGTGCCGGGTTACGGCATGGCCGTCGCCCAGGCGCAGCACGCGCTGCGCGAAATGGCCGACAAGCTCAAGGCCAACGGCGTCGACGTCAAATACGCCATCCATCCGGTGGCCGGCCGCATGCCCGGCCACATGAATGTGCTCTTGGCGGAAGCCAACGTGCCTTACGACGAAGTGTTCGAGCTGGAGGACATCAACTCTGAGTTCGCGCAGGCCGATGTCGCCTATGTCATCGGCGCCAACGACGTCACCAATCCGTCCGCCCGCGACGACAAATCGTCGCCGATCTATGGCATGCCGATCCTCGACGTCGACAAGGCGCGCACCTGCCTGTTCGTCAAGCGCTCGCTCGGGTCCGGCTATGCCGGCATCGACAACACGCTGTTCTACAAGGACGGCACCATGATGCTGCTCGGCGACGCCAAGAAGATGACCGAGGAGATCGTCAAGGCGATTGATCACTGAAACGGCGTCGTTGCCAACTCACTGCCGGTCGTCGAAATACAGCCCTGGCTCCGCGCCGGGCTTTTTCTTGGCTGTTACCGGTTCTGAAGCTACGATAGCGACCCGTCGTCTTGTCTAACGGCGTCATCGGTGGAGGTGCTGTGCCCGACCCTGGTTCTGCCGCGTCGCCGGCCGCCGATCTGACCGCAGCAGAGAAGGTGCCGCGCAAGCGCAGCCAGGCGGTGGTGGTCGTGCACGGTATGGGCGAACAGCGGCCCATGGACACGTTGAGGGGATTTGTCCAGGCCGTTTGGAGCCACGATCCGGCCCGTGCTCCGTTCTATGCCCATGTCGCTGATCCGGCCGACCCAATGGGTGCGAAGATCAACCAGAGCTGGATCACGCCCGACAGCCGGACCAATTCGCACGAGCTTCGCCGGATCACCACACCGTATGATGTCGATGGCCGCCGCACCGATTTCTACGAGCTTTACTGGGCCGACATCACCCAGGGCACGACCCGGAGCCGCCTTGCTGCCTGGGTGACGACCCTGCTCTGGCGCAAGCCCGCCGATATTCCGCGCGATGTGCGCAAACTCTATGTCGTCACGCTTTTGGCCACCATCGTCGTCCTTGGCGCGGCGCTGGCGCTCGCAACGTCGGCCTGGCAAGGCTATATCTCCTGGACGACCGGCGTGCTTGTCACCGTCCTGGCGTCGTTCGTTATCTGGTCGGTGGACCAGTTTGGCCTGCCCTATTTCGGCGATGCCGCCGCCTATGTGCGGGCCGAAGCGGCGACGGTCGAGAAGCGCGCGCTGGTCCGCGAGCGTGGCCTCAAGCTGCTGAAGCGCCTTATGGTGGACGACGCCTACGACCGCATCGTGCTGGTCTCGCACAGCCTGGGGTCGATCATAGCCTATGATCTGTTGCAGATATTATGGGCCGATTTCAGGCCTCGAAAGCTGGAAGCCATTCGCGACAGAGCGAGGCTGAAGGCGATCCACGCCGTCGATAAGGCGATGCTGGCCACCGATGCTTCCGCCTGGCCCGACCGCCTCGATGACCTCCCCACATTCCGGCGCGGCCAATGGGAACTCTACCGGCAGCTTCGCGACAGTGACGCCGATCATCCGCTGCCGTGGAAGATCAGCGATTTCGTCACGCTCGGCAGTCCGCTGACCCACAGCGAGTTTCTGGTGACCTACAATCTTGCCGAGTTCAGGCGCGGCATCGCCGAGCGGCTGTTCTCGGCATGCCCGCCGATCGCCGACAGGGCGGCGGGCGGGACTATGCTCTATCAGGAAGGCCGCAGCCATTCGGGCAAGCCACAGCGGGCGGTGCATCATGGCGCGATGTTTGCCGCGATGCGCTGGACCAACATTTTCGACAGAGGCAATGGCTGGTTGACCGGCGACCCGATCTCCGGGCCGATGACGGAGAACTTTGGTCCGGGCGTGGAAAACATCCAGGTCGAGCTGCGCGGCTCGCTCGGCCGCGTCTTCACACACACGCTCTACTGGTCGTTGACGGCGAGCGGCGTCGAGGCCAACGCACCGTCCGGCGTGCCGCGCTCGCACCTTGCCGTGCTGCGCGATGCGGTCGATCTCGGCCGCAAGCTGGGGGACTGAGCTGTCGGTGGCGAGCAACGCACGACAATGCTGCGCCGACAGCTCAAAGCAAGGTCCGCTTCGGGGTAATCTTCGAAGCGGACCGAGTTCGCTTAGGCGCCGATCAACGATTGGTCAGGAAAATCGCTTCCTCGTCGTCGCGCTGCCTGCCGCCAAGTGCTGCAGCCGCACTGGCAATGAAAGCCCCGACGACCAGCGACAGCGCGCCAATCAGTGAGAAGGTGGCGCCTGCCTTTCTGGCGGTGTCGGCCGCCTGCTGGGCCTTGACCTTGGCCTCCTGCGCTTTGGCGATTACCGCATCGACGCGAGCGGTGGCATCGGCTTCGGACAGGCCTGTGCGGGCGGCCACCAGCCGCGACAGATAGGTCTTGTCGTCGGCCGATATTTCGCCTGCTGCGGCACTCGCGATCAGAATGCGCGATGCCTGCGCCGTTGCCGCGGCGTCGCTCTCCGGATTGGCGGCAGCGAGCCTTGCCGGATCGGCCGGGCGGAACAGCGTATCGACGAAATACGATGTGGCGTTGTCAGTCGAGGCGCCACCAGCGTTTGCAGCAGCACCTGCCGAAGCGCCCATTGCCGCGCCGGATGCCACAGTCGAAGCGGCCTGGACACCGGTACCTATCGCGGCCGAAAGCGCCGTGCCGAGCACGCCGGCGACGAGCAGCGTCGCCAGCGCCCAGGCCAGGAAGCCGTGAGCGGTATCGCGGAAGAAGACTTCATCGGTGTGGATGCCGACCCATTTGGTGCGCAGGCGTCCGGCGAGGTAGCCGCCGAGGGCCGACGACAGCCACTGCACGACGATCAGCCAGACGGCGGTGGAAACGGCGAAAGTTGTGACTGACGCACCCGAGCCGGACCATGGCGACACCATGCTAAGTCCAAGCCCGGAGCCGAGCAGCATCAAGATGAAGGTAAGCGTCGACGCAGCAAAGGCGCCGGCGACGATTGGTCCCCAGCTGACGGCGGGGGATGAGGATTCCGTCGGTGCGGAAACCTCGGTAGTCGTTAGGGTGGACGGCATGGAAGCCTCCTACCTTGCAAAAAGCAGAATCAGAATAATGATCGGAATCGGGACTCCGAGAAGCCAGAGCAAAATGCCACGTCCCATGAATGCCTCCTGCGGCGATTGTGATCAACTACAATGCCTTGAAAGACTTTCCGTTCCGGGAGATCCTCGGTGATCTTTGTTGCGGTGCAGCAGTCGGCGTCGGTGCGCCAAGATGCACCAATGCACTTCATGCCTGCAGGCTGGGTATTCTGGATGGCGGCTCAGATGTCCAGATTGGCGACCGACAGCGCGTTTTCCTGGATGAATTCGCGCCTTGGCTCAACCTCGTCGCCCATCAGTCGCGAAAACAGTGAGTCCGCGTCAGTCGCGTCATTGACCTTGACCTGTAAGAGCGAGCGCACATTCGGGTCGAGCGTCGTTTCCCAGAGCTGCTCGGCGTTCATTTCGCCAAGGCCCTTGTAGCGCTGCATGGTCAGACCCTTGCGGCCGGTGGCAAACACGGCATTGAGCAGTGCCAGCGGCCCCGAAATTGTTTCGGAGACATCCTTGCGGCGCAGCACCGGCGGCTCGCCATAGATTTCTGCCAGGCGCGGCGCATAGCGGTCGAGCTGGCGTGCGTCGGCGGAATTGATCAGCGCCAGGTCGAGATGCGCGAACTCCTTGACGCTGCGCACCGTGCGCTCGAATACATAGCCGCCGACGCCCTCGTTGGAGGTCGACATGCGGCCTGTCCAGCCGCGCTCGGTGTCCTCGGCGATAATGTCGAGACGGCGGGCAACGCGCTCGGCCATCTCGTTGGCGCGACCGAGGTCGGTGAAGATTTCGGGGTTGAGCGCGCCGGCAATCGCTGCCTGCTCCACCACGCCTCTGTTATAGCGCGTATGCAATCCGTTGATGAGTTGGCGGACAGCCAGGGCATCGTCGATGGCGCTGCGCAGATCCTGTCCGGCCCGCACCTCGCCCGTGCTGAGCGCAAGCGACGCTTCTTCCAGCCCCGAGCCGATCAGGAATTCCTCGAAGGCGGCTTCATCCTTGATATATTGCGAGCTCTTCCCTCGTGTCACCTTATAGAGCGGCGGCTGCGCGATATAGAGATGACCGCGTTCGATCAGTTCCGGCATCTGGCGGAAGAAGAAGGTCAGCAGCAAGGTGCGGATATGGGCGCCATCGACATCGGCGTCGGTCATCAGGATAATCTTGTGGTAGCGCAGCTTGTCGGCATTGAACTCGTCCTTGCCGATCGAGGTGCCGAGCGCAGTGATCAGCGTGCCGATCATGTCGGAGCCGAGCATGCGGTCGAAGCGGGCGCGCTCGACATTGAGGATCTTGCCGCGCAGCGGAAGAATGGCCTGGTTCTGGCGCGAACGGCCGCCCTTGGCCGAGCCGCCGGCGCTGTCGCCCTCGACGATGAAGATCTCGGATTTCGCCGGATCGCGCTCCTGGCAATCGGCCAGCTTGCCGGGCAGCGAGGTGACGCCGAGCGAGCTCTTGCGGGTGATGTCGCGTGCCTTGCGCGCGGCTTCACGCGCGGCAGCGGCCTGGATGACCTTCTCGATGACCGCCTTGCCCTCGGTCGGGTGCTCCTCGAGCCAGGTGCCGAGCGCCTCGTTGACGAGGCCTTCGACCACCGGGCGAACCTCGGACGACACCAGCTTGTCCTTGGTCTGCGAGGAGAATTTCGGGTCGGGAACCTTGACCGACAGCACCGCGGTCAGCCCTTCGCGGCAATCGTCGCCAATCAGCGACACTTTTTCCTTCTTGGTCAGGCCCGAGGAGTCGCCATAGCCGGTTATCTGACGTGTCAGCGCACCCCGGAAACCGGCGAGATGCGTGCCGCCGTCACGTTGCGGGATGTTGTTGGTGAAGGCCAGCACGTTCTCGTGGTAGCTGTCGTTCCACCACATGGCGACTTCGACGGTGATGCCGTCGCGCTCGGCGCGGATCGAAATCGGCTTGTCGAGCAACGGCTTCTTCGTTCGGTCGAGATATCGGACGAACTCTTCCAGCCCGCCATCATAGTGCAGTTCATGGCGCACGATGTCGGCATGGCGGGCATCGGTCAAAACGATGCGCACGCCGGAGTTCAGGAAGGCGAGCTCGCGCAGCCGGTGCTCCAGCGTACCATAGTCGAACTCGACCATGGTGAAGGTCTCGGACGACGGCAAGAACGTGATTTCGCTGCCGCTGCGCCCTTCATAGGTGCCGGGGACCTTGTCTTGTTCATAACTGCCGGTGATGCGCAGCGGCGCGTCGGCATCGCCATGCGTGAAGCTCATCTCGTAGATCTGGCCGTTGCGGCGGATCTTCAGTTTCAGCCAGGCCGACAGTGCGTTGACGACCGACACGCCGACGCCGTGCAGGCCGCCCGACACCTTGTAGGAGTTCTGGTCGAACTTGCCGCCGGCATGCAGCTGCGTCATGATCACTTCGGCCGCCGAAATGCCTTCGCCGGTGTGGATATCGGTCGGAATGCCGCGGCCATTGTCGATGACCGTCACCGAGCCGTCCGGATTGAGCGTCACCGTCACCAGGTCGGCATGGCCCGCCAGTGCTTCGTCGATGGCGTTGTCGACCACCTCATAAACCATGTGGTGCAGGCCCGAGCCGTCGTCGGTGTCGCCGATATACATGCCCGGCCGCTTGCGAACGGCGTCCAAGCCCTTCAAAACCTTGATGGAATCGGCGCCGTATTCGGCTTCAACGCCGTTGGCGATGTCGGTCTGGTCGCTCATGAAAACCTGTCTGATTGGTGCCGTGTGCAGAGCGCGAAAAATCGGCGTCGAATCGCGCATTCCTAGTATCGTAGATATAGGCGCAAAAGGCGGTTTTTCCAAGGTTTGCAGGCATTTCCGAACGGAATGACCGTCGCGTGAACCCGCTACCGGCGCCTGGCTTCGATCCTGGCCAGCCGCTCACGCAAAAACTTGATCATGAACTTGTATCGCGGCGCCAGCCGACCGGTCCGGTCGAGCTCCAGCGTCATGTCGAGTGCCTTGGAAAGGACGGCTTTCGGGTCCTTTGCGACTTGGGCGTAGTCGATATAGGCAACCACCAGGTCGCGCTGCCAGGTGGCGTTGTCCGGATCTGACTGGGCAAGTTTCTCGCGAATGGCAAGGCTGTCCTGAAGGGCTTGCCGGGCTCCCCTGACGTCGCGCTGCCTGAGGCGGAGCGTGGCGACTTCGGACAGCGTTATCGACAAGTCCCGCTGCCAGTCGGAATTGGCGGAATCGAGCTTCGCCAGCCTCTCCGCAATCGCGTAGCTGTCCAGATAGGCTTTCAGTGCGCCTTTGTGGTCGCCCTGTATCGCCAGGACGCCGGCGACCTTCTCGAGGCACACGGACAGGTCGCGCTGCCAATCGGTGTTGTTCGGGTCGCCGGCGGCGAGCGCGCTGGCTTGCGAGAGTGCCTGACGATAAGCCGAAAGTGCCGCCGGCCAATTCTGCTGGTCGCTCAGCGCGTTGCCGACCTTGGCGTTGCCGACGGACAGGTCGCGTTTCAGCTCGGTGTCGTCCGGATCGCGTTTCGCCAGTTGCTTGACGATCGCCAGGCCTTCCTTGTAGGCCGTCAGCGCCCCAGCGGCGTCGCCGCGTTCGCGCAGCAGGTCGCCTATCGTATCGTGGCTGACCGAGACGTCACGCTGCCGATCGGCGTCTCCCGGTCTGTCCGCCGCCAGCGCCAGCCGCACCTTCAGGCTCTCTTGATAGGCCGCCTGTGCGTTGTCCAGTTGACCTGCGACATGGGCAAGGTGGCCGATCTCATCATAGGTGATGGTCAGGTCGCGCTGCAGTTCGGCACGGTCGGGCTCTCCGGCAGCGAGCTGTTTCTTGATCGACAGGCTTTCCTGATAGACCTGTGCGGCGCCGGCCAGATCACCTTGCGTCGCCAGCACGTTACCGATCTTGTCGTCGGTCATGGCGAGATCGCCGAACCACTCCAGATTGTCCGGCTCTGCCTCGGTCAGGTCCTGCAGAATGGTCTTGGCCGTTTCATAGTTTTGCAGCGCTGCCGGCAGATTGCCTTGCGCCATCCGCACGTTGCCGAGCTTGACGTGGCTGACGGCGAAGTCGCGCTTCACGTTGGGATCGGTTTCGTGGCGCGACCGCCGCTCGAGATCGGCTTGCAGCGCCTCGAAGGCGCGGCCAGCAGCATCGATGTTGCCGACCGTGGTATAGAGCTTGCCGAGCTCGTCCAGCGTGCGGATCAAGCGGTCGGCGTCGTCGAGCGACAGCACCACCTGTCCGGCTTCGCCATAAAGCGTGAGCACGGATTCATAATCCTTGATGGCTGTGGCGTAGTCGAGGTCGGCGCGCGCTGCCCCGCCGGACAAATAGCGCGTCGCGGCTTCGGAAAGCGTGCGACTGACGAAATTGGCCTTCAGCGCGTTGCGCGAGATATTGTCGATCTCGGCTGCTTCGGCAAGCTTTTTCCGCGCGGCATCGAACGCTCCCAGCGAAAGCTGCTCTTCCGCCTGCCGGCGCAACGCTGCCACTCTGAGATCGTCGGAGGAAAGCGTCTGCATTTCGCTCCGCACCTTGACGAAGGCGTCGGCTGCCTCACGCAGCCTGGCGTTCAGACTGTCCGCGGAGAGGCGGCCGGCATCGGAACTGATCAACGCGCCATAGAGCGGTGCCAGCGGCATGTCGGCGTCGCTGGCGATCTTTTCCACCTCGCCACGCATCGCGGGCGTCACCTCGGCCATGGCCAGCAACAAGCGTTCGCGCTCCGGCAGTTTCTCCTTGGCTGTCGTGGCAAAGAACAACTGCGGCAGGCCGCTCTCGACATAGGGCAATTGCCTGCCGCGCGAGAGATCGTAGACCTCCTGCTGCACGAGCGTCAGCACGGAGCGGATCTCAAGACCCTCGGTGCCGAGGTATTTCGTCAGCGCCGCGGTGAACGGCGAATTCTGGCCGGTCCCATCCGACGCGGTCTCGCCGGGCGCCGCCGAGAAGGCAAACAGGATGTTTTCTGCCCGCCCGATGCGGCCAAGACCCGGCCGGACCTTGTCGCTGACCTCTTTTACCAGCGCCGTTGCGCCGCGGCCTTCGCCGCCCGTGGCAGCAAACGGATCGCTGCGGCAGGCATCGAGCACGATCAGTCCGACCTTGCTGGTGGCGGCGACGGCCGCGCGGATCTCCTCCAGCGGCAGGCTGGTCCCTTCCAGCGTAGCGAGCGACGACGCGTCTGCATCCACCGGCAGGAGCCGATTCTCGCCGGCGATCTCGACGCCGTGGCCGGAGAAGAACACCAGTGCCACGTCGGCGCCTTTAGCATCCTCGCGGAAATCGTCGAGCGCCCGGCGCATGCGCCGCAGGTCGCGGTTGGTTTCGAGGAAGACCTCGAAACCGAGCTTCCTCAGCACCGTTTCCATGACCTCGCCGTCATTGACGGGATTGGCGAGCGGCCGGATCAGCCGGTAGTCGTTCTCGGCGATGACCAGCGCAACGCGCCGCTCCGCCATGGCACCGGAGGCCGTCGAGAGGATCAGCAGCACAGCAAACAGAAGACGCAAATCGAACCGCCCCGGCCCGGTCATTTCCCGGAGCATTCCATCTCTTTATGGCATGAGCAAGTTATGGCATCGGCAAGCCCGGCCGTTCGCGTTGTTAGCTGGCGCGCATCGGCCTCAGCGCTTCGCTCCAGCGGGACAGCTCGTCCAGCATGGTCTTGGCTCCGCCGAGCACCTGCTCGCTGGGCAGGAAGGCGCCGGTCTCGTCGAGCAGCTTCTGGTACATCGGGAGCGCCACGCCTTCCGGAATCGGCATGACGCCGACCGCGGTCAGCAACGGTTTGACCGCCTGCGCCGCTCGTAAGCCACCGGAGACACCGCCGTAGCTGAGGATGGCGGCCGGCTTGTATCGCCATTCCCTGAGCAGGTAGTCGACCGCGTTGACGATCGCGGGGGCTGCGAAATAATTGTATTCCGGCGCTACGAAGACGAACGCGTCGGCGGCGTCGATTGCTTTCGACCAGGCTTTCGTGTGGCTGTTTTCGTATCTGCCGAGTCTAGGATGATGCGGCTCGTCCAGCACCGACAGGTTGAAGGCGGCGATATCGGTGAGCAATGGCTCGAATTTGCCGTGTTCGCGCGCAAAACTTTCCAACCACCTTGCGAAAACGGGTCCGGCGCGGCCCGGCCGGTGCTGCCGATGATGACGTTCAACTGGTGCTTCAAGGCAGGCTCCCGCCGGTTAGTGGCATCTGTGGTGCTGCCACCTAAGACACACAGCCGGACACAGCAAGCAGGCACTTTCCGGTGCCCCGGTCACATTCCAGAGAGCGGATGCTCGCCTTGTCGTCCGGCCACATGGACGCTTGCCTTGCCAGCCACTACATTGAGGGGTCAGCGGAGCAAGCCATGGACAGTCAGCCCGTCCCCTTCGTCCCGCCGGCGCCGAAGCCGCGCACCGCGCCGCCTTCGACGCTGGAGATGATCCGCATCGTCTATCGCAATCCGCTCGAACTGTGGGGCGAGGCGACCTACAACGAGCCCTGGATTTCGGTGAACGGCGTCGGTGGGCCGCTGGTCATCGCCAACGATCCCGGCCTCATCCGCCATGTGCTGGTCGACAACGCCAAGAACTACAAGATGGCGACGGTGCGCCAGAAGATCCTGCGGCCGATCCTGCGCGACGGGCTGCTGACCGCCGAAGGCGAGGTGTGGCGGCGTTCGCGCAAGGCGATGGCGCCGGTATTCACGCCGCGTCACATTTTCGGCTTCGCCGAGCCGATGCTGAAACGCACGCTCGAATTCGTCACCCGTTACGAGCTAGGTGGCACGTCGGATATCGCCCACGACATGACGCTGCTCACCTTCGACATCCTGGCTGAGACGCTGTTTTCGGGCGAGATATCGGGCGAGCCGGGCAGCTTCGCCAAGGAGATCGACCGCCTGTTCGAGACGATGGGCCGGGTCGATCCGCTCGACCTTTTGCGTGCGCCCGATTGGCTGCCGCGCCTGACGCGCATCCGCGGCCGCAAGACCATGGCCTACTTCCGCAAGATCGTAACCGACACGGTGCAGATGCGCGAGGCGCGGCTGAGGCGCGCTCCGGACACGGTGCCGCAGGATTTTCTCACGCTGCTGCTGAAGGCGGAGGGACCGGGCGGGCTGACCCGGGCCGAGGTCGAGGACAACATCATCACCTTCATCGGCGCCGGCCATGAGACTACAGCCAGGGCGCTCGGCTGGACGCTCTACTGCCTTGCCGAAGCGCCGTGGGAGCGCGAAAAGATCGAGCACGAGATCGATGCTGTGCTGGCGCGTGAGCCCGACCCGACGAAATGGCTCGACGCCATGCCGCTGACCCGTGCCGCCTTCGACGAGGCGCTCAGGCTCTATCCGCCGGCGCCGTCGATCAACCGCGAACCGATCGAACCCGAAACCTGGAACGGCCTCTATATACCGCGCCGCGCCGCGGTGCTGGTGATGCCGTGGGTCGTCCATCGCCACAGGAAATTATGGGACCGACCGGACGCTTTCATGCCGGAGCGCTTTCATCCGGGGAATCGCGAAAAGATCGACCGTTTCCAGTATTTGCCGTTCGGCGCCGGCCCCCGCGTCTGCATCGGTGCCAGCTTCGCCATGCAGGAGGCGATCATTGCGTTGGCGATCATGCTGTCGCGCTACCGCTTCGACACCACCGCGGAGACCCGCCCCTGGCCGGTGCAGAAGCTGACGACGCAACCGCAAGGCGGGCTGCCGATGCAAGTCACCCGGCGCGCCTCGTAAGCGGCTGAACGTCCATTCGCGCCGGTACTATGCGGCGGACTTGCGTTGGAACTGGCCCGCGGCGCGGTAGCGCCAGAGATAGCTGGGCAGGATGGTTCCGATCGACCGTGGCTGGATTCCGAGGCCGGCGAGCGTCCTGTTGTCCTTGACGGCGGCATCCGACACGACATTGTGCTGGCGCAACAGCAGAACCTGGTCCTTGGTCAACAACGGATTGGGCAGCAGCCCGAGAATTGATGCCTGGAGGTTCGCCAGCCACCACGGCATAGGCAGCAAAAACCGCTTGCGTTCGATGATAACAAGCAATTCTTGCATGCATTCCTTGAAAGTGAGCACCTGCGGCCCGCCGAGCTCATAGATATGGCCGCCCTGGACCTTGCCGTCGACCGAGTGCGCCACCGCTTCGGCGACGTCGCCGACATAGACCGGCTGGAATTTCGTCTGACCGCCGCCGATCAGCGGCAGGACTGGGGAAAAGCGGGCCATGTTGGCAAAGCGGTTGAAGAAACCGTCCTCCGGCCCGAAATTGATCGATGGCCGCAGGATCACAGCGTCCTGGACCGTCTCAAGAACGGCCTTTTCGCCAAGCGCCTTGGTGCGCGCATAGTCCGATTGCGCGTGGAGATCCGCACCCAGAGCCGAGATATGGGTGACGCCGGCGCCGACGGCGCGCGCCGCTTCGGCGATGGCACGCGCGCCGAACTCGTGGACGGCAGTAAATTTCTGCCGGCCGGCCTCATACGGGATTGCCACCAGATTGACGACGTGGTCGGCGCCTTGCACGGCGCGGTCGACCGACCAGCGCACCCGGACATTGGCCTGCACCGGCTGGATCTGCCCGACATTGCCGAGCGGCTGCAGGTGGCCGGCGAGATCGGGCCGGCGGCAGGCGACCCGGATGCGGTAGCCGCGCTTGGCCAGCGCCCGCACGACATGACGACCGACAAAGCCGGAGCCGCCGAAGACGACGACGAGCTTTGGGGTCTGCAGGATTTCGGTCATGGCTGGCTCCGGCGGGCTATCCAGATGGGCTTGATTGAAGCCGTTTCATAGTCGGTTTCGCGCCAAAGGCAAAGGGCGACCATCGGTCGCCCGGCATTGTTGAAGCATGATTTCTGATATCCGTTCGAAATGGCAGTAAACGCCGCCGCCGCCCGGCTTTACGGCAACTCCATTCGAAACAGGAACCTTTGTTCGGCCGGCGATTTTAGATGTATGGTTTGATTCCGAATGGAGGATATTGCCGATGACGACAAAACGCGTTGCGCTCTTCGCTCTGGCTTTCGCAACAGGCTGCAGCATTGGTGCCTCGGCATTCGCGGCAAACCGGCATCACCACCAAGCTCAACCCGAACGCTACGTTCCGGCCAACGGAGACATCATCGACATTCTGTTCGGCGGCCCGCGCTACTATGACAACCACCTGTTCACGACGGCCGCCGAACCCTGCTCCTACAACAGGGTAGGACCGGACGCGAATGCGGCGAACGTCATCAACGATCATTATTGCGGGAAGTAGGCTCGCGCTGCCGGATCGGCCGGCCTCCTCAGCCGCTCATCGGACAAACGAATTTCTTCAGGACGAATAGCGCGCGGCGAATTCGGAAATGCGTTGCACCACGGCTTTCGGCGCGCTTATGCCGCGCGCCGCCGCCTTCTCCGCGGCCTCGGCCCGGGCACGCCCCGGCACATGCACGCCATAGCGCCGCCGCAACCGGTCGAGCTGGTCCTTCATCCGTTTCTCGAAGTCCGGATCGAGCAGCTTGGGCTCGACGGCGAGCACGAACAGGCCGGTTCCCGGACTGTCCGGCCCGCCGCTGAACCATGGCGCATCGAGGGACCAGTTGGCGCCCGACAGGCCCGCAGCCAGTACCTCGACCATCAGCGCGATGTTGGCGCCGCGCTGGCCGCCGAAGGCAAGCATGGCGCCTTTCATGGCGGCTGCCGGGTCCGTGGTTGGATTGCCGCTGGCGTCCAGAGCCCAGCCTTCGGGGATCTTCTTGCCATCCTCGGCGGCCTTGCGGATGTTGACGAAGGCGGTGGCGCTCGACGACTGGTCGATGACCAGCGGCGCCCCGTCCGCGGCGGGTGCGGCAAAGGACATCGGGTTGGTGCAGTAGACCGGCTTGACCGAGCCCGAGCCGGCAAGCACGGCCGGGCCGTTGGTCGCGGCGAACGACACCAATCCCTGCGCGGCCAGCCGTCCGGTGAAATAGCCGAGCGCGCCGCACGTATAGGCATTCTTCTGCGAAAAGATGGCAACGCCGAACAGCCGCGCCGCCTTGGCGAGGTCATCGATCGTGCGGTCGAAACCGGTATGCGCCAGTCCGCCGCGGGCATCGGAGAGATAAACCGCGAGCGCTGGCCTGGTGATGACAGGATCGGCATTGCCGTCGATACGGCCGGCTTCCAGCGCTTCGAGATAATCAATGAAATGCGACAGCCCGACGGTCGACAGTCCTTCAGCCTCGGCCGCGACGATCGAGGCAGCCAGCGACTGCGCCGCCTCTTCGTTGGCGCCGGCGCCAAGTGCGGCCATCCGGCACAGCCCTGTCGCCTGGTCGAGACTGAGTTGCATGGTAGCTGCCCTGAATTCGCGACTTTAACAGCTTTAGCCTAGCTTGCTCGGGATCCGCGCCTCGAGCCGGTGGAAGCCGAACACCAGGATACCGGTGATGGACATATAGACCAACGCCAGAAGCAGCAAGGGTTCGTAGGTGACGAAGAGATCCTGGCGCACCCGCGAGGCTACGGCATAGATGTCGACCATGGTTATCGTTGCCACCAGCGGTGTTGCTTTCAGCTGGAGAACGGTTTCACCCGCCAGCGTCGGCAGCGCCCGGCTGATCGCCTGCGGGAGCCATATTCGCCTGAAGATTTTCCAACGGCTCATGCCGAAAGCGCGGGCCGCCTCGAGTTGGCCATGCGGTACACCGGCGAAGGCGCCACGCATCACTTCACCTTCATAGCCGGCATACGAG